>JBOGRE010000205.1:0-1880 GCA_050749345.1 Nitrosarchaeum sp.
ATGGAAACATCTCCACCTAAAATTCTTCCAGTTATTTTGATGGGTGGCATCCCATTTGTTGAATTGCATTTAGCTCCTATGCTTTCAAGTGCATCTAATAATGGCTGCATTGGTCTTTTCTGAAGACTTGAATCTCCCGTTAGTGTGATTTCTTTTGTGAATAGGCTTGCAATTCCTGATGCAATTCTAATAGTTGTGCCTGAGTTTTTAGCATCAATTTCAGGCACAATTTTATCGATTTTTATGGGTTTTTTGACAATTACTGATGTGTTGAATTCTTCAATTTCTGCTCCGAAATTTCTACATGCTTCAATTGTTGCAACTGTATCTGCAGAAAACAATACGTTATCTATTTTACTATTGTTGCCTACAAGTGATGCAAGAAAAATTGCTCTGTGAGAATAACTCTTATTTGCTGGACATGTAATATGTCCTGAAACTTTTGATTTTTCTACTCTACAATTCATAAACTTCTGCCTTTTTATTATTTATTTTGGAAACTATAACATATCCTTCTAATGTTGAGAACACTTTTTTAATGTTGGATTCATTTTCTTTTTTTGTTATTGCTGCAATCGACGGTCCATTTCCTGAAACAGATGCACCATATGCCCCTTTTTCGAGTAAATTTATGATTATTTTTGGATCAGAATTTAATGTTGCAGCTGTTGCTAATCCATTGATATTCATTGCATTCCAGTAATCTCCTTTTTTAGCTAATTCCCATGCATTTTCAAATACTCCAGAAAGAATGTTTAGATTTTTTAAATTTCCACGTTTTCTATTTTTCGGAATAAATATCACCGCAATTAAATTTGTAGGTGCTTTTTCATAATTAATACGATTTTTTTTAAGATTATCTGTTACATTGAATCCTCCATAATAACATGAACATGCATCGTCATATGCACCAGTTATACTCACCCTGGATTCTATTGATGCCTCAACGCCTGCGAGTAAAATTTGTTTATCAGTTAATTTTGGTTTAAAAATTTTAGAACATGCAAGAGATACAGCCGATGAAATTGCACTGGAGCTTTTTAGTCCATACCCTGTTGGTATTTCTGAATCTAAAATAACTTCAATCTTATTTTCTTCTAGTTCTTTTTTTGAAAGGATTTTTTCTATTGTCTTATTGATCAATCTTGAACTTAGACTCTTGTTTTTTGATTGGATGCTGATCCCTTTTCCTGGACTTGTTTCAATTATTGCATCAACCTTTAATTCAATACCTAGTGTTGCACCTTTTTGGGTTGCAATTGCATTTACTAGTGATATTGCACCATGTACTGTGGCCTTTGCTTTTGCCATCATGCTCCTCCTAGCAATGCTTTTTTCATGGCATTATAAGGTGCTTCCATTCCGTGCCATATTTCAAATGCTCTGGTTGCTTGACCCAGTAACATTTCATATCCGTAGATTATGATTGCTCCTTTTTCTTTTGCTTTTTTTATGAAATCTGTGTTTATTGGCATGTATACAATATCATATACAATTGTTTTTGAATTAATCCCATCTAATGAAATTGGACTAGATTCATTTTTTAATCCAACTGATGTTGCATTTACAATTATGTCATAATTTTTTCCAGTATCTCCAACTTTTTCTATCTCTACTGCATTTGCATTTAATCCAATTTTATTTGAAAATTTCGCTATATTCTTTGCATTTTCCAGAGTTCTATTTGCGATAGTGATACTTTGTACCTGCTCTTTTGCAAATCCTGCAACTATAGATCTTGCAGCTCCACCAGCTCCTAATAACAGAACTTTTAAATTTTTCACATTTAAATTTCTTTTTTTAAATGGTTCTAAAAATCCATCCATATCTGTATTGTATCCTTTCAAAATTCCATTATCGTTTGTAACAGTATTAACAGC
>JBOGRE010000206.1:0-1789 GCA_050749345.1 Nitrosarchaeum sp.
GATAATGCCACTATGTCGTTTTGTGTTTGAAAAACTTGGTGTGTTTTTTCAACTACATCAGTGTATAATTCAACAAAATCATCACTTCTATGATTAATAATGGGAGCGAGCATTGCTCTCATAACTCTATTAGGTACATTTGTAGGACCAGGAAGCATTGATAAATATTCCAATTTTTATCGTCAACGTGAGTTTCTTATTGGGTTTATTTATAATTAGAGATTTTTCAAACGTTGCTTGGCACTAGTTTTATACAAAAAATTTTTTGTTCCTTCAGGTACAAGATTCTCCCATGTTTGATCGCTTATTATCATATCTCGAATATTTGTTCCAGAAAGAATATCTCTTTTAACAAATGGTATCGATAGAACTTCAACATTACGTTTTGAATAAAGATGTCTAGTTAATTCATCATTAGTGAAAACGGTATCAAATTTTGGGACTATTGTATCAATAAATTCAATCCATTTTTGGTGATTTGCCAAATCTGGAATAAAATAAATTTGAATTCTTTGTCTCATAAATTCGTCAATAGAGGATAGAATCATTTCTTTTCGTTCTTCAGCAGAAAATGGATTATTTTTCTGTAAGGGTTTATTGGAGCTACCTAATCCAATCCATAATTTATCAACTTTAGATAATGCAAAATATAAAGCATCAAGATGACCTAAGTGAAATGGCTGAAATCTTCCTATTAATAGTCCATTCATACAAAAAGATAAGAGAATTTCTTTTTAAAAAACTATCATAACATTATGTTAAGTTTATTCAACATATTTAGGCGTGAATTTGATAATTTGGGAAAACAAATCCTAATCAAAAACTTTTCCAGGATATATTTTTTCAAAATACTGTTTTAGAAATTCCTGAGCCTTTTGATTTTCTTGATCCATTTGATTCTCTTTTCTTGCCCCCATTTGTGTTATATTTACAGGTGAACTTCTGATTTTCTAGCAGAATCTAGTATAGTGTTGCAGATAAGACACTGATAATTCATGGAATGAAAACTGGAGTAATTTGATTATTTTATTTATTCACTGTTACATAAATTGTGTTTGATGCCGTACACATTTTTGGAAAAACATCGTATAGATTTTGATAATGGTTTGTTTTGTGACATTCAAACACTTTGAACCCAAACACATGGTTTGGTGGAAGACTTTCTACGGTGTAACTTGTTACTCCACCGTTTGGAAAATACGTCAGTGTTCCTATTGGTGTACAACCTGATCCGCCACACATAGATAATTCTGTATAATGGTTGTTGTCATTTACTGTGCCACTTGACCAGGCAAGATATACTTTTAAGTTTGTACTTGGTGCTTGTTCTGTCAATGTAATTGTTGATGGTACATGTGCAAATACCTGTGGTATTGCAGGTGAAATCATAATTGTTGTAACTAAAAAAACTGTTAAAACAAGTAATGTGGAGATTCTCATAATCTACATTGTTTTGTAAACAATTAAGTATTTTCTATGTAATTGTAATTTGTTACACTACGATCTAAAGTGTAATACAATGTAATTGGTTTTAACAACTCTGAATTTTCTACATTCATCTATTCGTAAATATGTAAATTAATTTCAATTCTATATTCATAATTCATTCATAAATGGTGAATATGAGTAGAAATAGATGAATTTTCTAAAAATTAATGGTGAATTTGGTGAGGGTGGAGGACAAATAATTCGTACCGCAATAACATTATCATGCATTACAAAACAACCCATAATAATAGAAAATATTAGAAAAAATAGAAAGATTCCAGGATTAAGAGCACAGCATCTT
>JBOGRE010000207.1:0-5723 GCA_050749345.1 Nitrosarchaeum sp.
GTGTAGTATGATTGGTTTTTTAAGAAAATATCCAGTAAAACAAATTTTATGATGAAAGTAGATATTAAAATAAAATCATAAAACGAGATGTATGAAATAACTTAGAAGTAATTAGAATAGGTTTACAATTTTAAAATAGAAATAGTTCAAATCATGAAGGCGCCGGGAGGGAGATTTGAACTCCCGTTCCCTTGCGAGAACGCGCTTTATGGTAAATTATTTCCAGGCGCGCGCCCTACCAGGCTAGGCGACCCCGGCACTTGTCTTTCGACAAAGTAATTCGGGAAAATTTGATTATATATTGTGTTACTTGAAATTACAAAAATTTACTTCCAAATGTTAATAGTGATAGATTTTTCTATTTTGCTTCCCATAGAATCAATTCCATCTGAACTGATTTTGTAAAGACCCTCTAAAACAGATACATCTTCATTTTTCATTTGATCCCAAACAAATACAATCTCTTCTCGGGGTTTTAAGGTTGTAATTACTTCAGATGCAGGAGGAGAATATATCATAATGCCAAACAATCCACTTATCTTTAAGCCATAAGATGTGTCTGAAAAAGTCAATGGGGTTGTTCCAGAATTCACAATAGTTATTTTAATTTCCTCGCCTTTCTTAAAATCAGATTTTTCTGTCACTATAGAAATTGAGGAACCATCTACAAATACGAGCTGATTGGTGTTTTTAATATCATGCAAATAAAAACCAAATGTAAAACCTGCCAAAACACCAACACAAATAAAAATTACAAGACTTTTTGCTAACAATTATTCGAGTTTCTTGTTTGATTTTTTAATCCTTTGGAGTAGATTTTGATCTCCATTTCTTAGGATATGTGTTAGGAGCCATAATAATTCGTTTTGTCTCAAAAGCATAACCTTTGATTGCATCACGTATTTCTTCCTCAGACATCATGGATTCAGCCAAAGATACAGCTTCTCCTTTTTGGGTGTAAATTCCCACAATGTCACCTTTTTTCAGATTTGGAGAAATTTGTAATATGCCCGGAATTGCAAGTTGGGCGCCATGACATAATGCATCAACTGCAGAATCACGAATCATCACAGATTTCAGTTCGCTTAGTGCATATTCGATAGGTTTAATCATTTTCATAAGTTTAGTGTCATCTTTTTTTTCTTCCCAAAGTGCAAAGGCATTTGCAAGTTCATGTAGTGTTACTAACCCATCAGACTCGTAGAATTGATCAACTCTTGTTCTTCTTAGTTCTATCATAGTAACACCAGGACCAAGAATTTCGCCAATGTCATAGTATAGTTTTCTAATGTAGGTTCCAGCTTCACATAATATTCTAGTTAAGAGTAATCTTTCTTTTTGTTCAAGTACTTCTAATTCATAAATAGTTCTTGTCCTAGTTTGTCTAAGAACAGAAGAACGTTGTGGAGGCTTTTGGAAGATTTCTCCTCTGAACATATCAAGTACCCTATCAAGTTTTTCTTTTGATGGTAGAGAATGAAATCTTCCAAGGGCATGATATTCTTTCGGACCATAAAGTAATACACCAAGTGCCTTGGTTGCTTCTCCAAGACCTAAAGGCAATACACCTGAAACTTGAGGATCAAGAGTTCCACTATGACCAATTTTTGGAATCTTTAAGATTCTTTTTGTCCAAGCAACAGTTTCGTGACTGGTAGGACCTGGAGGTTTATCTAAAATGATTAAACCGTAATTGAGTAATTGCTCAAGTGTTCTTTTGTCATAATATGTTCCATATGCATTATCAGTGATATCCTGATCAATTACGATTAAATTTTGAAGTTGTTTTAGAATCATAATAATTTTATCACAGTTTCTTTTGCAATATTAATTACTTGCGTTGCATCAAGATTATCAGTATCAATTACTTTGTCAAATACTGATATATCATTTCCAAAATCAAAATGGTATAATTTCCGGTATAATGCGCGATTTTTATCATATCTTATTTTTGTTATTTCGTATGCTTCTTGTGAAGTCATATTATCTCTAGTTTGCATTCTTTTTGAACTACTATCATGAGAACCAGATAGCCATATTTTGATACCGTTACTAACTAACCATGGAAGAGTATAACTTGTTATTACCATTCCACCTTTGCTGAAAAGTTGGATCAATTTATCGTCGACTTTCTTATCAAATTCAGAATTATTTTCTCTTTGACTTAGAAATTTCATACCGTTTTCAGTATCCCACCAATCATCACCAACTGCATCAAATCCTTGTTCTCTTGCCATTTCTTTTAGAACATCACCACCGCTAAGATATGTAAGATTAAATTCATCTGCTAATCCTTTTGCCACAGTTGTTTTTCCAACTGCCGGAGGACCAGAAATTACAATTGACTTGATCAACTGAGATCCATGGATGTTTTTGTTAGTTTCATAATGATGCCACTAAACGCAATGGACGATAGAAAATACCAAGCCCAAAGATATAGAGCATTTTCCTTTTGAATACATATGTTATCTGGCTCTGCTGCTTGTGCGGCATCACAAGTAAGATGGAAAAAGTTACCGGGAATTATGTTAAGAGAAATTGGAGATAATGCCACAAGATGTGAAAAGAGCACAGGCAATACAAGATAAAATATCAAAATCAAAGGAACAAATGTAATCATCATAGGTCTCATATTCATCTGCATCATCTCCATGGACATTTTATTCATGTAAGATGATTTTTTATTTAGTTCATTCATCTTTTCTTGATCTTTTGATCTCATCGCAGTCATCCTTTCCTTTTGCCAAGAACGGGTTTCCGTCATTATTCGTTTTAGTTTTGTTCGATCAATCATTTTCTTTCTAACTACAGCATTAAAGAGATTCAGTAAAATTCCAAAACCAGTTACTGCAAATGCAGTTAGAACCAAACCTTTGACAATAGGATCATCACTTCCTAATGCAGCTTGGCTACCACCACCGCCAAGAAATCCAAATATACCTTTATCCTCAAGAAATATCGAATTCAAAAATAACAAGATAGAATTAAAAACCATTTTACAGTCCTATTGCCCTAATTATTTTATCAGCTACTTCATCAATCTTTCCTTCTCTGTTAAGCACGTGTTTTACAGGGGAACCTGAAAGTACGGCACACGCAGAAATCATACCAGATTGTACATCCAATTCCTTTTTAATATTATCAATTGAAATTGGATCTCTATTTCGAGTATCATCTTTCATTCGTCTATTGTATATTTCCTCAGGTTTTGCAGAAACAGACACAAAGTTTGAAGGTTTAAGAATTTTTAAAACATGTTCTGGTAATCCAGGATAATACCCCTCAGGAGAATTAATAAAAGCGTGTGTATCAATAATCACCACATCATCATTTAGCATTGCAAGTTTTTCAGCAGCAATCTTTTGAAGATTTTTTTGTTCAGATAGAGGTAATTTCCTTAGTTCATCTCTGTTTCTAATACCATTTTCTTTTGCAACTTCAAACATTATACTTCCAAAACTATTAACGCTAACGCTTTTGTTATGATCTTTTAAAATTTCAACTATTTTTTCTAATAAAGAAGTTTTTCCAACGCCAGGTATCCCTACCATTATAACTTTTCTACTTTCTACCAAGTAAAGCACCAAGACGTGGCATTACAACTTCCACTTGTTCTCTTACTAGTTGAGTGTAATAGTTGATGAGAATATCCACCATAAGTAAAATTCCAATTCCACCACCAAAAACACCTAAAACATCAGACACCCCAGATAGCAAGCCCAAAATGATAGAACCGATAATCGTGACTGAAGGTATGTACTTGGCCAGTAATGCTTCTACAGGTGCATTTGATCTTCTAAATCCTGGAATTTGCACATCTGCGTCAAGTAAGTTTTGAGCTGCACTCTTTGGCGATAAACCTCCTAACTCAACCCACAATTTTCCAAACAAGACTACAATACCAATCATAAACAGTATGTAACCTATAGCTCTTCCAGGATCTAAAGCTGCAACAGCTAATCCTCTTGGTGGGGTAATGTAATAAATTATTCCTCCAATTGGGGTAGAAGGATTTGTAGGATCAAATTGGCCTAGAATATTCATAAATACATTATTGTTTCGTGGGTTAAAGTTTGCCCATAACATCTGACCAAGAAACACAGCATTTGCAGTTAGAGCAGATGCCAAAATAACTGGAATGTTAGAAGTATACAACATCTTGATTGGATAAACAGCTGAAAATCCCCTGTATTTTGTAGAAACTATAGGAATCTCAATTTTCATTCCTTGTGTAAATACTAGAATCAGCAGAATTCCAGCAGTCAGAAATAATCCAAAAATACTAGGTAATTGGTTTGAACGGAATAAGACGTTGGATAAATCTCCACTCATCATTGATTGACCGATATAGGGTATGATGCCAACCGTGCCACCATCACCAGCTGGTAATGGGCTGAATAAACTCCATAAAATTTGTTGAGCAACACCTGCCATAATGAATAAACTGATTCCGCTGCCAAGACCCCAACCTTTTTGGACTAATTCATCTAAGAACATAACGATAATGGATGCAGCCATTAATTGTCCAATCATAATATACAAGACATATGGTTCTGGTACACCTGGACCATAAACAGCAGTTGCATATACGATTGATTCAGCTGCAATTACAAGATAAGTTACTAGTTTAGTAGCAGTTTGAAATACTCCTCTTTCTTCTGGTTTCTTAAAATCAAACTTTAGAATATCTGAACCTTTGAGTAATTGCATCAAGAGACCTGCCGTAACAATAGGTCCAATTCCTAGTTCAACTAGTGTTCCTTGTTGAGATGCAAAAATAACTCGGGCAAATTGTAGAAAATCAAACGCGGGTGCAGTTGCTCCATATAATGGGGTCTGTCCCATAACCATGTAGATTAACAATGCTATACCAGACCAAATCAATTTAGTTTGTAATGATATCTTTTTTTTTGGTTTTGGTACTTGAGGAATGTATGGTTCTGCTTTGAAAACAACTTTTCTAATAAAATTAGTTATGCTACCTTCAGCCATTATTAGCTAGCACCTCTCCCCCTACTGATTTTATTTTCTCTTCTGCTGTTGCAGTAAATCTGGGTACTTTGACGGTGTATATATTAGATACTTTACCGCCACCAAGGAGTTTATCATATCCAACAGTCATGAGGTCTATGATTTTCTTTCCTCCTTCTTCTTTACCAAATTTTGAGAATAGATCATCGAGATCACGGACACTGGCCCATTTTCTTGTGATAATTGGGTGAGGTGGGTGAGTGGAATCATGGCCAAAATGATCTGGATTTTCTTTTAGTAAAGTACTAAAATGATATTTATGTAATCCAGCAATTCCAAGACCTCCTTTGTGGCCACTTGCACGATGTTGACCTACTTGTCCCCATCCCATATGTCGTCCACCTCTTAATCTTCTTGTTTTTCTTAATCTTGTTGCCATTTTACATCATATTCCTTACCAATGTTCCAAGATCTTTATTTTGTCCAAGTATACCTTTTTGTCCATATAGTTTTTTGGTGCTTCGCTTGAATCCATACCTTGGAGGAGCTAAAGCAAACCAAGGTTTTAGAGGTTTTAATTTAGAAAGAGTTGCTTTTCCTTCAGCTAGTGCTGAACCAAGTGCTTCAGTACTAGCAAATCCAAGTTCTTTAAGATCAGCAGCAGTAATTTTTTGATAACCTTCTTTTCTTGCTTTTTTATCGATGAGTTCTTTTGCTAAACTAGCATCCAATTCAATCCAAGATACATAGTG
>JBOGRE010000208.1:0-2825 GCA_050749345.1 Nitrosarchaeum sp.
TTATGTAGTATTACAATAACTTTCAAGAGTAACAGACTAATTTTACTTTAACATACGAGTAAATGATTTGATTTTAAATTGGCTAACAAAAGATGGTAAATTATTAATTTCTGCAAGAATAGTTCGAACATTTTCTTATGGATTTTTGAGTATGATTCTGGCAATTTATCTGAACTTGATTGGATTTGACGAAATTTTAATCGGATTTATTTTATCTGCTACACTTGTAAATAGCATAATTTTCAATCTGTTTTCAAGTTTTTTTGCAGATCATATTGGAAGAAAAAAAGTATTGATAATTTATGCATTATTGATGGCAGTTTCAGGATGTGTCTTTTTATTCACTGAAAATTATTTTGCTCTGATCATTGCTGCATTTATTGGAACAATTAATGTAACTGGTTCAGAAACAGGCGCATTTCTATCATTAGAGCAAGCAATTCTTCCACAAACTGTAAAGAATATTAAAAAAAGAAATACCGTTTTTGCACTTTACAACATGATTGGAACTCTTGCAATGGCTGGAGGAATTCTATTATCTTCTTTACCGCAAATCATACAGGAAAATTTTGGATTTTCAACAATAGATTCATTCAAACCCTTATTTTTGATTTACATACTTGCAGGAATTACTGTTGCAATGATCTATTTTTTCTTTTCAAAAGAAATTGAAGTTAAAAAAACACTAGATTCAAAAACATTTTCATCAAATCTATCTCCAAAATCAAAACAAATTATTCTTAAAATGTCCTCATTGTTTGCATTAGATTCATTTGCTGGTGGCTTTGTAATTCAAAGTATCGTTGCTTTTTGGTTTTTCACAAAGTTTGGAGTAGATCTTACAACACTATCTATAATTTTCTCAGTGGCGGGTGTACTTACTGCGATTTCATTTTTCTTTGCAGCAAAAATCGCAGATACGATAGGATTGATTAACACTATGGTTTTTACTCACATTCCGTCAAACATTTTATTGATTCTAGTTGCAATAGCTCCTACTTTCCATATTGCACTGGTGTTGTATTTGGCTAGAATGAGTTTGTCTCAGATGGATGTACCAACAAGACAAGCGTATATTGTTGCAGTTGTTGAGGAAAATGAGAGAACAGCTGCTGCTGGAATAACAAACACCTCCAGAAATATTGCTCAATCTATCAGTCCATCTATTACTGGCGCAATAATACATTCTATGTGGTTTTCCGCACCCTTTGTAATTGGAGGACTGTTGAAGATTATTTATGATGTAGGAATTTATGCGAACTTTAGAAAGATAAAACCTTCACATGAAATTAAATAAAATGATAAAAAATTATCTTCTCCAGACTCAAAATTCGACTAATTTCTAGGATTTAGCTTAAGCTATTTAGCTGTGCCTATTTTTCCTCATGTATTTATAATATAACGTTGTTATGATTTTCATGTCTACTAAAAATCTAAACATGGATTATTCAAAATATGATTTTAAAGATTCAACTGATTTGTATGTACATCTCAGCAAGAAAGGTCTCTCAAAAGACACTGTTATCGCTATTAGTAAAATGAAAGATGAACCACAATGGATGCTTGATTTTAGATTACGATCTTATGAAATTTTTATGAAAAAACCAATGCCGACGTGGGGTGGTGATCTAAGTACGATTGACTTCCAAAATATCTACTATTATGCAAAGGCAACTGAAAAAACTGAAAAGAATTGGGATGATGTTCCAGCAGAGGTCAAAGCTACTTTTGATAAATTAGGAATTCCAGAGGCTGAAAAGAAATTTTTAGCAGGTGTTGGTGCCCAATATGAATCCGAAGTTGTTTATCATAGTCTAAGAGAAGACTTGGCAAAACAAGGTGTTTTATTTTTGGATACAGATTCTGCACTAAAAGAACATCCTGAAATTTTCAAAAAATATTTTGGTAAAATAATTCCTCCAGAAGATAATAAATTTGCAGCACTAAACAGTGCAGTTTGGAGTGGTGGCTCGTTTATCTACATTCCACCGGGAGTCAAAGTTGACATGCCATTACAAGCATACTTTAGAATTAATGCTGAAAATATTGGACAATTTGAAAGGACACTGATCATAGCTGATGAAGGTTCTGAAGTTCATTATATTGAAGGATGTACTGCTCCAGTATATTCATCTGAATCATTACATTCAGCAGTGGTTGAACTAGTAGCACACAAAGATGCAAAATTACGATACACGACAATCCAAAATTGGAGTAGTGATGTGTATAATCTAGTTACAAAACGCGCTTATGCATATGAAGGTGCAACCGTAGAATGGATTGATGGTAACATTGGTAGTAAACTCACTATGAAATACCCTGGAATCTATTTGTTGGGTGAGAGAGCATATGGTGAAACATTATCTATTGCTTTTGCCGGAAAAGGACAACACCAAGATACAGGTGCTAAAATGGTTCATCTAGCCCCAAACACCACATCAAAGATTACCTCAAAATCCGTTAGTAGATTAGATGGACGATCCACTTACCGAGGACTGCTTAACGTTGCAAAAGGTGCCACTAATGTAAAAGCCACAGTAAGATGTGATGCATTACTGTTAGACGATACATCAAAAACTGATACTTATCCTTACATGGAAATTAATCAAGAAGATGCCACAATCACACATGAAGCAACTGTAGGAAAAATTGGTGACGAACAAATTTTCTATCTTATGACTAGAGGTTTTACTGAAGAAGAAGCACTATCTCTAATTGTTAATGGATTCATGGAGCCATTTACAAAGGAATTACCTATGGAATATGCTGTAGAATTAAACCGACTCATCAAGTTAGAGATGGATGATTCAGTGGGTTAAACCACT
>JBOGRE010000209.1:0-4038 GCA_050749345.1 Nitrosarchaeum sp.
TCAGAAAGCTGACGTATCTTTTTGATTTCCTCTAGTCCAACAAAGCCATATTCTTTGCTGCGTGAAGCTTGGGACTGCAGCTCATCAAGTACTGCAACCGGAATAATTATTTCACAATCTTTTAGGCTTCCAGCTTCAATTAGCTTAGAGATTTCACCATCTATTACAATGCTGGTATCGACAACAATTTTTTCCATCATCTAGTGAGGTTCTTTTGCGCTTTTTATTCATACCTGTAGAAATCCTATATATAATTAACACGTATTGGTACTACAATATCGCATGATTTCAAAATTTCAATAAATCTTTTAGAAGTAGCCTGATCTCATCTGAATCTTCAGCAATCATTATACGGGCCATGTTTGAACCAACACAATTTTCTATTTAAGGAGCGGTATGTAATAACACTATAATACAAAAGGTCTGCATAATTTGTGATCTCTCATCATGGCAGCATTATCATCAATTCGTGAGAGTCAGCTTTAAGATGTAACAACGAAATACTCATGAACAGACAAAATGAATGAGGGGATTTAGTACAAATAATTTTTACGAGTGTTGATCAAGCGACTTTGAAATAATCTTTAACACCTGATCAAAGTCAAAAGGTTTCAGCACATACGCCAACGCACCGGCCTTAAGACAGTCTTGCATTGTCTTGAGGTTGTCAGTTGCAGTTATCATAACAATTTTTGCATTTGGATTGGTCGCAATTATTTGCTTAACAACATCTAGACCATCTAGTTTTGGCATGGCCAAATCTAACAATAATAAATCCGGGTTTGTGGCATTGAATCTCTCAACAGCTTCCATCCCATTTGCTGCTTCAGCTACCAGTTCATGATGACCTATCTTTAAAACATCTTTCAAAACCATTCTAATTGCGTTTGAATCATCAGCAATCATTACGCGGGCCATGACTTTACCAAATAATTGATTTTTTACTATTTAAGGACAGACATGTATTAGTGACCCAAAAGGTCAGGAAAATTTTGTCGTAGTTTATTCTTAAATTCAGACACATTCAATGCACTAGTGCCATTGAAGATCTCTTTCATAACATAATTGGATTCTACAAGAATTTGATAGGCTCCTGCAAGCATTCCATTTGTTATAATATGTTTTAATATTGTGTCAGTCATCTTGGCAATCTCGCCTACTTCATTTTGTCCCATCATGGGTGCAAGACCTTTTATTTTGTGCAAATGTTTTTCGATACTATTCCCGTTACTGGAAATATCGGCATCATTATTACACAATAAGAGAATTTTGTGTAGTCCATCTAACTCTTCTTGGATCTCTTTTCTAGCAATTCTAAAGAAATTGTCAGACATCACAACCTTCCTGTTAGTTAAAATGAATACTAACTTTTATAGCCTTTATTATTTCAAAAAAAAATGAATGAAAATCATTTATAAGACGTATTTCTTACTGGCAGTAATAATCGCTGTTGCATCTATCAATCTATTTCTACTTTTAGTAACAGAGAACGAAACTGAAGCTGATTCAAATGCCATTATTAGTGCAACTGATCTTAAAGCCACAACGGAAAGAATTATGGGCAGTGCAAACGCTGTAGTAGCAGGAGATCAGGACGCTAGAGAAAAACTACAATCTAGATTAGAAATCTTTGACACTATTTTACATACGCTACAAACTGGTGGTCTGTTAAACAATAATCAAATAGCATCTGTACCAGATGAGCTTAGAAGCGACTTTGAAAAAATTACTATTTCATGGGATTCATACAAAAAGAAAGCCGAAACAATAGTAACAGAACCTGTCTTTAACAACGAAGTGAAAGAATCTTTAAAATATGTTTTAGTAAAAAATGGTGAACTAGTTATACAAACAAATAAGATTGAAAGTGATCTTTTGCTACTTGACAGGAATTATAACCGGCACAAAGAAATATCGATGGAGCTTGTGGAACTTGCAAAATCAATTGGAGAAAATACTTTGCGTGTTTCAATTGGAGAGGAAGGTAATCCTCAAGCCGCAATTAAGAAAGATAGAATCCTTTTTGAGGCAAATCTTAGAAAACTATTGCAAATCCCACTTACAGATTTAGAAATAGAAGGTCTCCAAATAGAATCTGAAAATCTCGAACCTATTCCCAGAGAAAATTCTGGTACACTAAGGAACTTGGATCCTTTGTGGGAGGCTATTCAGCTGAAATTAAAGACAATAGAGTCTAATTCTTTAATCTCAAAAAAATTTGGTACCGCGATGAATGAACTACGAAATGAACGAGAAACCATGCTATCTTTAATTGATAAACTAGTGGACAACTGGCAAACCGCGGTAGATAAAGAAGAAAGTGAAAAGTCAATTATTGTGCAAGGACTTCTCGTAGCAGATATTGGCATTTTTGTTATAGTATTAATATCAATCAGAAGATCATTAAATCCATTAAATTCACTTGTTGTGGCTCTTTCACGTATCAAAGAGGGAATTTATGGTGAAAAAATTGAATATAAATCAAAAGACGAAATTGGTTCGCTTGCTGAAACATTTAACATCATGTCAACTACAATAAAACAAAAAAAAGAAGAAGCAAAAAAAATTGAAATAGCAAAAGATGAATTTCTTGCCATGATCACACACGAACTGAAAACTCCATTGGTACCAATACAAGGATATGCCGATATTCTACTTGGAGGACATTTGGGTCAACTTAATAAAAATCAAAAAGAAAGAATAGAAATAATCAAATCAAGTTCTGCATCTCTTTTACAATTAATATCGGATCTGCTTGAGGCACAAAAATTAGAACTAGGTCAACTGCGCATTAAGACACAGACTAACAATATCAAATCTACCATAGAAAAAACAATCGTAGTAATGGCACCACAAGCGATTACAGACCAAATTGAGTTGAAACATAACGCAAAGGAAGACATTTACGCATTATATGATGATGAACGTATTACCCAAGTTCTCACTAACCTGATAAAAAATAGCCTAAAGGCAGTACAGCCAAAAACCGGCAAAGTAGATGTTCTCTTGGAAGACTCTCAAAACGACATAAAGATCTCAGTTAGGGACAATGGAAGGGGTATTCCAACGGACGCCATTAACAAAATCTTTAGAAAATTCTATCAGGTAGATACCTCTACCACCAGAGAAAAAGGCGGAAGCGGGCTTGGGCTCTCTATCTGTAAGGGTATAGTGGAGGCTCATGGCAGTGAAATACAGGTTGAAAGCGAACTTGGACGTGGATCTACGTTTTCATTTACTCTTCCCAAAAGCCAAAAATCTGTAATATAGCACAAACAAAAAATACTTGTAAACAGGCGAACCACTTATTGAGCCTAGAAGATTATGCTGACAAAGCAGTTGAGTACGCACTTCAAAGCGGCTGTCAGTATTGTGACGTCAGAGCAGAAACTGTCACTAGCAACGGGTTTCTTTTAGAGAATGGCGAAATTGAACATTTTACTTCTTTAAGAGATTCTGGTTTAGGCATAAGGGTTCTAGCTGCAGGTTCCTGGGGATTTTATTCAGTTTCTAATCCATGTTCTTTAGAGGAGATAAAAAATGCAGCTCATGATGCAGTAAAAAGTGCGTTACATTATTCTAAAAGTAAAAAACAGAAAGTAAAACTTGCAGATGCTCCAACTTTTATAGATAAGATAGATTTTAGAGTTGTAAAACAGCCCTCAATAGAAGAGATGACAAAACTTGGTTTTGAGTGTGACAATATAATCAAAAGCAAGAAGGCGATAAACAAATCATCAATATCAATGGAATATGATGTGTTTTCAAAATATTTTATAAACAGTGACGGTACAAAAATACATCAAAATTTTGTAGATACAATCGCTAACTTATCAGCTACTGCACACGAGTCTGGCTTAACCGAGTCTGTAAACACTACAGAAGGAGGTAGAGGTGGAATGGAAATGATGCTGGGACAAAACGATATTACAAAAGCCGCTGAATTTATTGCACAAAAAGCTTCTCAACTCATAGATGCAAAAACTGCAAAGGAAGACAAGGCAACTGTTGTTATGAATCCAGATTTTGTTGCCCTTC
>JBOGRE010000210.1:0-1682 GCA_050749345.1 Nitrosarchaeum sp.
CCGTTTTTAGCGCCAAAATGGTTTCCTTTTTTATCGGTGCTAACGTTGATTCTGCCTTTGTTTTTAATACTAAACGCGCTGTTTTTTATTTATTGGTTTCTGCAATTCAAACGTCAGATGATTTTGTCTGGTTTAGTATTAATCATGGGAATTACGTTCATCAATAAATTCTATAAATTTTCTTCTAAAGAAATTGAAAACTCAGACAAAGATTTTGTTGTTATGACATACAATGTGCGTTTGCTGAATCTTTTTAATTGGATTCCGAGAGAGAATGTAGCCAATGACATTCTCCATTTTGTAAACGAAAACAACCCGGATGTTTTGTGTATTCAGGAGTTTTCAACTTCAGCTAAAATCGATTTGAAAATATATCCGTATCATGCCATTTTTATGAAAGGAAATCAAATACGAACCGGTCAGGCTATTTTTTCTAAATTTCCAATCGTGAATGAAGGAGAATTGACTTTTCCGGAATCGAACAATAATGCCATTTTTGCCGATGTTAAAATAGGAAAAGACATTGTTCGTGTGTACAACATTCACTTACAATCGATTAAAATTTCTCCAGATGTTAATGAGATTAATGATAATGTGGAAGGAATCAATCAAGAAAAATCGCAAGTAATTTTCAAACGCATCAGTGAGGCGTTCAAAAAGCAACAGCAACAAGCTGAAATTATCATGAACCATAAAAAATCATGCGAATATCCGTTGGTTATTTGTGGAGACATGAATAACAGTGCCTTTTCATACGTGTACCGCATCATTAAAGGCGATATGCAGGATTGTTTTGAAGAAGCGGGCAAATGCTTCGGACAAACCTATAATTTTAAGTATTATCCAGCGCGTATCGATTATATTTTTGCTGATAATACCATGAGTGTAAAAAGCTTCACCAATTTCCCGGATTTTGTCAATTCAGATCACCTTCCGGTAATGACTAGATTGTCTATAGAGTAGTTTAATCTTTCTTTTTTATACTTTCATAGTAGATGAAAAAGTCTACTAAGGACATGTCAAAATAAGCACAAATTTTTGATAATGTAGAGACTGTAATATTTGTTTTTCCTTGTTCTATTCTGGCAATATGAATTCCCGTATCAAAATAGAATACCTCCAAAGTAATATTTTTTGACTTTCTGATGGCTTTTATACACTTAATGATGTCTGATAATAACTCTTTATCTTGGTATTGCTTGGGCATAAATGCAAGTTCACAATACCATTAATAATAAATAATTACATATTTGTCATTAATATGAAAAATCGCATATATTTGCAAAAAAATAATCCAGAAACCGACACAAAAAAGTTAGAAAAAAGGATTAATTTCTTTAAACGGGAGTCGATAAAACCATCTCTTCCCAGCATGTTGCAAAAAGAAACGGTAAATATTTAAAAATCTAAATGACAAGTAAATTGAAAAAATTAAGCAACTTATTTTCTTTGCTCTTAATTGTTACTCTTTTCGGTTGTGAAAAAGACAACGAAACTAATCAATTAAACCAAAAGGAAATTGGTAAATATCGTGTAAAAGAATACACTTTCAAAGAAGCAATTGAAAGGCCAAAATTCAACAAATCATTCAACATAGTTGAAGAAAGGTTAAATAAGTCTAAGGCTCATAATAAATCAAACACACCTGAAAGAGATAATGACTTTGTAATTGATTCAACAAC
>JBOGRE010000211.1:0-1528 GCA_050749345.1 Nitrosarchaeum sp.
CAATCAGATCATGAATGCAAGATTAGTCTAGGTTAGTCAAAGATTCAATCGATTTTAAGGCAACAAATTACATTCATTATAACTTCATTAGGAAACATGGTTCAATTAAGAAACACCAGCAGAACAAGCTGAAATAAGACTGGATTTAGGTCAGAATAAAATCGAAGAGATTATCAGAATGGCTCACAAGTCAATGAATAAAACAATTTAAAACATACAAGTTTATACAAGCAAATAACATCTATCATAGTATGTCTATTCAAAATGTTGGTTCTAATGTCAATCTGTTATTTCAATCAAAATCTTTAACATTCACACCTGATCAATTCAACAAAATTTTTCAAGAATTAGGATTTACTGCAACACAAGGACCTGCAAATATATCACAAAATCCTAATGCACTACCAGTAAAGGCAGTTTTTTTCTCAAAAAATAACTTAATGGTGTTTTATAATCCTGTAGAGTCGCTAGTTATGTTTCAGGTCATAAACACTCTAAATTTTGTCGAAATTTATGAAAAAAACATTAAACCGATTTTAAGTAGTTTGAATTTTGTACCTGAAATTGTGAGCATGATGGGATTGGAATGTAATACGCAAATTATTTCTGATAAATCTCCAATCTTATCTCTGACATCCTTATTGAAAAAGGAGTTTGTTGATGGAATGAATACTAAGATAGGCGTTGATAATCTGAAAGCATTTACAATAAGATTAATTGGCGGAGAAGAAAACATTGAAAGTATCAATATCGCAATAGAACCACTTGCAACGGCTAAAGATAAGGTATATCACTTTAGTATGATATACAGAACATTAGATAACTCTAAATTTAATCAATTTGTAAATAGATTTGGTGAAGAAATGATCAAAGAAATTGTTAAGGAGGCTAGTAGATATGTCTAATTTGAAACAACGTACGAAAAAAGACGAATTACTAAGCTATCAGAATAATTCGTTATTCTCTAATTTTCCAATACGAACTCAATCCACACAGATTATTGAAAATACAGTAATGGATTCAAGCTTGGAAAAAATTAATTACAGTCCTTGGGCTGATCTCGATTCGTGGATAATATTACAAACAAACGTACCATCTTATTCATCCTTAAAACGAAAACCCATTGATCTCGAATTGCAAGGATTATCAAAAAAAGTTATGAAAAAGACATGGGATAACAAAGAGGATGAGTTTTGGAACACGTATTGAACCACGATATGAACCTAGAGAAATATTATTAGCTATTGTAAAATTTCATGATCAAGAAGAACCAGAAATACGTCCAGTTTTAGTACTTTCGAAGTTTTCTCTGACACCTGCAAATGAAATTTTCATTTGTCTTGCAATTAGTTCCAGTCTTGAACAAAATAATCCATTTAGAATAGATATCATGGGAAATGATACCGAAGAAGGCTCCTTTCCTAAACCTAGTCAAGTAGTATGTGATAATTTTTTTACCATTCCTAAAACGGATGTACAGAAGCGAATTGGGAAAGTAACGATTCAATTTTATTCAAAAATAACTAGG
>JBOGRE010000212.1:0-2861 GCA_050749345.1 Nitrosarchaeum sp.
TCCAGCAGATGTAGGTGGTGGTGCAAACGCAGATGATTATAGATTTGTCATCCAGCAATTTCTTGACGAAAAGAATATCGATATTGCTATGCCTTGGTTTGTTTTCCAAGATGATCCCCTTGAAGAAACAATTGTTGGATATCTAGATGAATTATCAAAGAAAAAACAGAAACCAATTCTTGCTGGAGGTAATGGCGGTCCATATACTGAAAAAATGACAAAATTGATTGAAGCAAATAACGTTCCAGTTTACAGTGACCTTCGAACCTGGGTTGCAGCTGCATCTGCATTAGCTCAATGGGGCAAAGTACTCGGAAAATAGATAACATTTAAGTCCGACACAACTTGGAAAATATCATGTCTCTAGTTACCACATCTACATCTGATGGCGTATGTACTGTCAAAATAAACAGACCTGACAAACTCAATGCCATGAATAGCGATGTTGCAAAAGAACTCATCAAAACTTTTGAAGCCCTAGACAAAGATGATAATGTTAAAGTAATTATTTTAACTGGCGAAGGAGAAAAGGCGTTTTCTGCAGGTGCCGATATTGAATACATGTCCAAAATTTCTCCAGACGAATCAGTTGCATATGCAAAGACAGGACAACTTGTAACTTCTACAGTTGAGCTTGTAAGACAACCAACTATTGCAGCAATTAACGGTTTTGCACTTGGTGGAGGTTGTGAACTTGCCATGTCTTGTGATATTAGAATTGCAGCAGATACTGCAAGACTTGGTCAACCCGAAGTTACAATTGGAATTCCTCCTGGATGGGGTGGAACACAAAGATTGATGAGAATTGTAGGAATAGCAAAGGCAAAAGAACTTGTCTATACGGGTAAAATGATCAAAGCAGATGAAGCAAAGGAAATTGGTCTAGTGAACCATGTAGTTCCACTTGCATCACTACAAGAAGAAGCTTTGAAAATGGCACAACAAATTGCTGCAAACTCTACCATGGGTGTTCAAATGTCAAAAGTTGCAATTAACAAAGGAAGAAATGCAGATCTTGACACTGGACTCGCAATTGAGCTTCTTGCTTGGAGAAACTGTTTTACTCATTCTGATAGAGAAGAACGAATGACAGCTTTTGTAAATAAATCAAAAAAATAAGCTATCCCTAACTTCTTATTTTCTTTAATTACTAGTAGGTTCGGTATGAAAAGCTTATTATAATTTAAAACACCATTTCTATCATTATGGCATCTGAACAAACACAGAAAATGATCACTGTTACATCAAAAGCAGCTGAAAAAATCAAAGAATTCATGAAAGAAGAAGCCGACAGTCCTCAATACCTTAGAGTCTATGTTCAAGGTGGCGGTTGTTCTGGTCTATCTTATGGAATGGGCTTTGAAAAAGCACCAGAAGAAGATGACTTGGTCATGGAAGAAACTGGTATCAAGCTACTTGTAGACAGCTACAGTGTTGATCATCTAAAAGGTGCAAACGTAGACTATATTGAAAGCCTGATGGGATCTGGATTTAAAATCAACAATCCAAATGTAACAAAATCCTGTTCATGCGGTCATTCATTTAGCACTGAATAAACAAATTATTTTTCATTTTTAGATTATCTAGTGTAAACTATGTATCTCAAGCCTAATTTTTTGTAATATTTCTTTACTTTATTAAAAATACTTGCGATACCCTCATATATCGAGAATCGAAATCCAAATTATGATCATTAAGGAGATGAAGAAAGTATGTCTAATAAATCAGGAATTGTCAAATATCATGTTAAACTTTCCTTTGAAGTTGACGGACTTGTTGAACGAGCAGATATAATCGGGGCTATCTTCGGTCAAACCGAAGGACTGTTAGGTCCAGAGATGAATCTGAATGAGTTACAACGAGTTTCTAAAGTAGGTCGTATAGAAGTAAATACAAAATCTACTTCGAATACAACAAACGGCGATGCTCTTATTCCAATGAGCACTGATATTGATACTTGTGCATTAATTGCAGCTGGAATCGAGAGTATTGATAAAGTTGGTCCATTTGACTGTGTTTTCAAATTAGAGACAATTGATGATGTAAGAGCTGCAAAAAAAGATGACATTGTAAGACGTGCTAAAGAAATCAAACAACGTTGGGCTACCAAAACAGTCAGTGAAGGAGAAAGTATGTTAAAAGATGTTCATGAAGGTGATTCTAAAAGACTATCTACATACGGTCCATCTAAACTTACATGTAGTTCAGGCATATTTGATTCACCATGGATAATCCTAGTTGAGGGCAGAGCCGATGTCATTAATCTTCTAAGAGCTGGTTATGATAACGCAATTGCAATTGAGGGTGCAAAAATTGATGAATCAATCAAAGAACTGTGTGCTTCAAAAAATACCATAGTTGCATTTATCGATGGTGACAGATCTGGAGGATTCATTCTGAAAGAACTCAAATCTATTGTAAATATTGATTATGAATTAAGAGCAGACACTGGAGTAGAAGTTGAAGAGTTAAGTCCACAAAGAATTGATGAAATTCTAAGACCAATAGCTGATGAAATTAAAAATGGAAAACCGGCACCATCTCTCAAAAGTGCAGACGATAAATCGCTTGCTGATGTGGCATCTAAAATTTTTCCAAATCTCAATGAAACACTTGAAGCTGTAGCATTAGATGATAATGAAAAAGAAATTTTCAAAGTTCCAATTAGTGAAGTAGTTAGCAAACTCTCCACCCAATCTGGAATCAAATATCTTTTATTGGATGGTATTATTACTCAGAGACTTTTAGAAGGTGCCAAAAATGCTGGAATTGAATGCGTTGTTGGACATAGAGTTGCAAAGTTAACAAACTCTGATGGATTAAATCTGAAAACATTCGGTGACCTCGGCGTAGCATAGAGT
>JBOGRE010000213.1:0-4402 GCA_050749345.1 Nitrosarchaeum sp.
ACACGATATCTTTGCAAATGAATTTGGTGTAGCGACTCTGTGGACTGCCAAAGGAACAAAAGATGTACGAGATTATGCTAAAAGTATGGGTTTTAACTTTACAGATACAAACATGATCCACATTCATGCAAACATGACTGTTTCAATCGGGGATACCGTGCAGATGATGTATTCTGATGACCAGACAGGAATTGTTATTCCTGAAAATCACATGTTATTGCAAGCAATGCTGTTTGGAAAATCATACAATGATGCATTTTCTCATACTGAATCCATTTTTAACATGAAGGAAAAAAAGCAAAAATTAGAAGAACACTTTGCAAGAAAAAAGTAATTTTATTTTTTTATCCGCTCTATTCTGATTCTTTCAGGTTTGTTTTTTATTACTTTCTCAATAACGATTCGTATATTGTCAATTTCGAGTTTATCCCCCTCTCTTGGTATGTCTTGTAATTTTTCATGCAATAATCCGTTGAGGGAGGCATAGTCGTCTCCTTCAGGCAGTTCTGACTTGAAAATCTCGTTTATCCGTTCAATCTTGATATCCCCATTTGTAATTATTGTATCCTTGTCAACAGAATCAAATTCTTTTGGCGGGGTGTCGTCGGTTTCATCTTCTATATCACCTACTATCTCCTCTATCAGATCTTCTAACGTGACTAGTCCTTCTACGCCTCCATGTTCATCAATAACAATTGCCATGTGTGTTTTTCTGCCTTTCATTTCTTTGAGTAGCGAGCTTACCATTTTTTCTTGAGATGCAAAGACTGGCTTTCTTGAGACCTGTTCCAAAGTAACCATTTTGTTGTCCTTTTCTAAATGTGTAAGAATATCCCTTACATGAACAAATCCAATAATGTCATCTTGTGTTTCTCCAAAAATAGGTATTCTTGAATGTAAGTTTTCAGTAATTACTGGAAGTGCATCAAAAAGAAGCATCTTTGCAGGCAGTGTGAACATTTTTGTCCGTGGTGTCA
Source organism: Nitrosarchaeum sp. (assembly GCA_050749345.1). Classification (GTDB taxonomy): domain Archaea; phylum Thermoproteota; class Nitrososphaeria; order Nitrososphaerales; family Nitrosopumilaceae; genus Nitrosarchaeum. The sequence goes on from JBOGRE010000213.1 coordinate 978, forward strand.
TCACTGTTCTAATCACAGTGTCATCAAACTCTAAAGCACTGTGAACCAATTCGCTTTCATCTTTCTCAAGTATGTTGTCAGCTAACCCTTGTGCCACTATCCCTTTGATCTCCTCTTCAGTTATTGGTGGTGGATGATAGCTGCTTCCAGTTAATTTGATAATTGTTTTTGTAATTATCTCAAATAATTTTACAACTGGCCATAGTGCATAACTAAAAATCAACAATATTGGTGCCCCTCTAAGTGCAATTTTGGTAGAATTGGCATTAGAGTATATTTTAGGAGTAATTTCAGCAAATACCAAAATAACAAATGTCATGATCCCTATTGTAATTCCCAATCCATCATCCCCAAAAATTCTGACTGCAATACTTGTTGCAAAAACTGATGCAGCCACATTAACAAGGTTATTTCCTAGATTGGCACTTGACATCATCCAACTTGGATTGGATGTGAATTTGTGTAATGCCTTTGCCCCCCTTGCTTTTCGTTTTAATAATTGAGTTACCGTTGATTTTCGAATTCCAACCATTGCAACTTCGGTCCCACTGAAAAATGCTGAAAACGCTATGAGAACTGCCAATATCAATAATTCAACCCAAAGATCTACCATTTTATCCTCCAAAAAAGTTTGTAAGAACACGTGTTCTTCATTTTATTTATTATGCACCATCTCTTGGTTAGTAATATTTTGTAAAACCTACTTTTAAGGCTTAAGAAATAAAAATGATATTTAATAAAACAAACTGGCTTAATTGAGGCTAATTTTTAGGCGGAATTGCAAATTTATTTTTAGGATTGTTATGGTACTCTACTGGTAACATTGCATCTTTTTGCCTACCTGTGAGAATTCCTACAACCACATCATCTTTTTTAATTATTTCTTCATTTATCAGTTTTTTAATTCCAACAACTGATGCACCAGATGCCATCTCACAATCAAATCCATTCAAACCAACAACTGACATGCCATCTAACATCTCTGAATCTGATACTGTTGTTACCACTCCGTTAGTAAATTCCAAGGCACGTAATCCTTTTAGTATGTTTGCTGGTCTCCCAATTTGGATTGCAGTAGCTTTTGTTTTTGGTCTAATTCCTTCTTTGTCTAAATGGTTATAGTATCTTGCAATTAATTCCGTATTTGCATTGCCTTTATTCCATCGTAGTTCTTCTCCTTCAAATTTACCGTTGTACAAATCCGATAATGTACTTGCACCTTCAGAATTAATTACCGCGATTCTCGGTATTTTTTTTATCCAACCCCATTGATGCAATTCCATCAATGTCTTTCCACAACTAGATGTATTTCCTAGTGCCCCCCCTGGATACACAATCCAATCGGGGGCCTCCCATTTCAAATACTCTAGTGCTCTATATGGAATTGTTTTTTGTCCTTCAATTCTAAATGGATTTACAGAATTTACAGTGTATCCATTGTAATTTTTTGCATCCTCTAGGGATTGTTTTAATGCATCATCAAAATTTCCATCGACTTGAACTATTTGTGCTCCAAATTGATATGCCTGACTTAATTTACCTGGTGCAATTTGTCCTGACGGAATGTATACATCACATTGTATTCCTTCATTTGCTGCAAACATACCTGCAGAAGCTGATGTATTTCCAGTAGATGCACAAACAATTTTTTTTGCACCAACCATTTTAGCATGTGTTACTGCACTTGCCATCCCATTATCTTTGAATGAACCGCTTGGATTGTATCCTTCTGGTTGCAACCATAACTTATCATTGGAAATTCCGATGAATCCAGCTGCCTTTGACATCTGGTATGGTTTTGATTGTCTGCCTTCTGCACCGTCTAATGAGACTAGATATTTTGAACATTCTTCAATATTTTCTGTATCAATTTCACAAAAATTGAGTAATTCCCTAAATCTCCAAACCCCACTTTCATTGAAGATATTTCCTTGAGAATTTCGTCTCTGATAAAATACCTCTTTTAGACTAGAGGGAGGAGTATTTTTGTATTTTACATCTAACAAATGACCTTTTTCACATTGAACATTAGTACTTTTTATTGGATATTCTAATCCGCAGTGAGAATCAATACACTTGAGATAAGCGTCACCTTGCATTGTCAGTTAGCGGAACCAGTGATAATTTAAAGTTAAGAGTAAAATCCAGCTAAATTAAGAATTAATTTGTGTTCCTAAACTTTTAGATTAGATAATGATAATCCAAAATTAATCATGGTAACTTATTACGAATACTTGAAAAGCATCCTAAAAAAAATCATAGCTGCCCACAATACACTTAGAAAACTTGAAGATAAACCAGGAGATTTGCTGATAATTAAAAAAGAGATATTGAAAATTAATGGTTTTTTTCTTGTATTCATTAACAAGATTGACACTGAAAAATTTCAATCAATTGATCTTTCAGATTTAAAATCTAAATTTGAGTATTATTTGAAGAGTTATTCTTTTGAAAAAGAGATCGAATCTATGGCTTCGTTATACTCTGAAGATTCTAACAGATTGAAAAATATACGATTGAAAATTCTTGAATCTTTGGCAGATAAAAAAATAATAGATAATATAGAATATACAATAGAAAAACTATAGAATCATGGAACAAAAAGGAAAAAAATGTCTTTTATGCGGATGTAAAGATCATAAACTAATTGGGTGTTCTCGCCATATGTCAAAAAAATGCAGTTGCTACAAAGAACACAATTAAAATATAATGAAACTAATTTTATTTCCTTTTAGGACCTGATCTTTCATGAAAATTTAAACAGCATTTGCATTCTTTTTTGATACATTCTTCTTCTGTTTGATGATCACAGATTCCACACTCGCAGCCACTTACCATGTCTTTTGATAATATATTTACAATATAACTAATACTGCAATTTTTTCTGATTTTCAGGTCAAATGGTTCTATTTTTTTGATTTGTGTTTTTTTCTAGTTTTATCTGGTTTCTCTTCTAATTCCTGTTTGATTTCTGCTGCTTTATTATCCACAACTTTAATGATCTCTTGAATTAATCCATCAAGGTCGCTGTCTGAAGCTTCTGGTTGTACTGCTGTTGCAATTTCATTAATAGTACTTGAAATCTCAGCACTTACTTCCTCAAAACTTTCTGGATCTTCATATGCTGCATTATACAGATTTTTAAGATTATTTACATGACTAATCACCTGATCAGTTAATGTGAGTCTGAATTCTGTACCATTAACTTCTATTGTCTTTAATATCATATTCCAGATTTCAAATTCTGTTCCTTAAAGGTTTTTAGTTGAAATATGTTGATGATTTATGGAACGATTTTATCAAACTAGAATACAATGTAATCCAAAGCAGATGCATCGCTAATTAGGGTTGTATGTCTTGAACCTAAGACGTATCCATTTTTGATATCATTTGCAGGCACCCATCTATTTGTTGATGTATAATGT
>JBOGRE010000214.1:0-2378 GCA_050749345.1 Nitrosarchaeum sp.
ATACGATAGATTTATCTTTAATCAAAAAATCTTTTTCACATTGGTCAATGAAAAAATTCAAAAACTTGCAAGTCAAATCTTTAAAGTCGATCCTTTAATTCGGCACCTAGGTCTGATTGATTTGGAAGGCCACATATTGACTGACCAATCATCATCATCTTCAGTTCCAAATGAACCCGATCAAGACAGAGTGATGTTTTACTATCAAGTTGGTTTGCGTAGAGGCAGACGTGAACACTTCAATGATATGTATGGCATGACCGAATACATTCACATAATCAGAGAAAAGATGCAGCAAATGATATTATATTTACCCATGATTACAGTTTACCTGACATTGGACACACGTATGACTCCAGATGGAGTTGCACAACTTGCCGAAAAAATAAGAAACTTGGATTCAAAATTACTACATGATGCAGTTCAGAGTACTTTTTACTCTTAAATTTTAGACAACGATTTTCTTTTTACAAGATATTTTTATCATTATGATATTATTCAGTTAGTATTATCAACACCTTTCAGAAATTCGTGATACCTTACTCTTAAACTGCAGTCCAGGTTCCGAGGCAAAGGTGGTCTCTGAGATTAGTTCACTTGGAGTAATTGAAGTAAACGGAGTATTGGGAAAATGTGATATCTTTGTAAAGATATTCTCTGAAAATCCTGATGTTATGGATATGGTAGTAGTTCAAATTAGAAAGATCAAGATGATCAGCAGTCATCCCATTTCAGTAGTTTATGGACAGGGAGGAACAATTGACAGCGAAATAAACCTGTCTTGAATTTACAATACTAGAACAATTAGATCCATTATTGCATTGAGTTTTAGGAACACAGTGTTAAAAAAATCCCATACTAAAAGCACAAATTCTATTATTTGTTAATGGATGTGATGGAAAAAATTTGTTGGGCTAACACTGATAATTTTGAACAGTCTGAATTTGTCATCATTGGCATTCCTGATGAATCGCAATCACATGCATTAAGAAAAGGAACAGAAGAAGCACCATTCAAAATTCGTCAAATATCCAATCTGCGTGACACTTATGAACGAGACGGAAAAATATTTCTTGGACGTCCTTTTCAAGGCTCTGAAAAAAAAGTTTATGACTTTGGAAATATTCGCCGGTCTCAGATTGAAAATACTTATGATAAAATTTCTGCATCTTCCAAAATTCCCATTTCAATTGGAGGTGATCATTCCATTACCAGACAAATAATTACTGCCATGGCAAAAAGACATGGAAAAATTTCTTTGGTGTATTTTGATGCTCATCCTGACTTTGTAAGTTCAACTACAAATTACTATGGCTCTGTGGTGAATGACGTTCTTTCAAATATTGAAATTGACTCTAGTGTTGAAATAGGAATTAGAACTCCTGAACAAGAAGAATTGGATAATATTAAAAAACATAATCTAAAAGTAATTACTCCTTTTGACATAAAAGAGCAAGGAATCAAACAAATTGCAAATTCAATACTAGATAGATTGGGTGATAATGTGTATGTTTCATTTGATATGGATTGTGTTGATCCTGCTCATGCTCCAGGTGTTTCTGTTCCAGTCCCTATGGGGTTGGATAGTACAGATGCAGTTTATCTGTTAAAAGAAATAACAAAAAAAGGAATTATAGGCATGGATGTCATGGAAGTTTGTCCAATTTTTGATATAAAAGATAGGACATCTCATTTAGCTTCTCGAATAATTTCTGAGGTGCTTTACTCATCAGGAGAAATATAATTTGCCTGAATTTGAAAATGAATACACATGGGGTAAAGCAGTAAATAACAACTCTACAGATAAATTTCACGCAGATTTTGAAAATGCAGTAGATAAAGTAAAAAAAGAACTTGGCAAAAAATATCCAATAATAGTTAACGGCAAAGAAATCTATTCTGATGATTGTTTTACGACAAGTTCTCCTTCAGACACTAGGATTTCTGTAGCAGAATTCCCAAAAGTATCTGTGTATGATACAAAAAATGCCATATCTAGTGCAAAAAATGCATTTGAAAAGTGGTGTAATACATCATATCAGAAAAGAACTAAAATATTCAGAAACTGTGCCGATATTTTTTCCAACAGAAAATTCTTTTTGGCAGCAATGATGACATTTGAGAATGGAAAAAATAGAATTGAATCTATAGGCGATGTCGATGAATCCATTGACTTTATGAGATTTTATGCATTGCAATTAGAAAAAAATGAGGGGTTTTGTAAACATACGTCTCATCCAAACCCACATGAAAAAACACAAACAATCATGAAACCTTATGGTGTTTGGGGGATAATTGCTCCATTTAACTTTCCTTCCGCAATTGCAATAAGAATGACAACTGGTGCACTAATTACAGGAAATACTGCCGTTCTAAAG
>JBOGRE010000215.1:0-3157 GCA_050749345.1 Nitrosarchaeum sp.
TTGAGTATTATTCATAAAAGCTAAACCCCCCTATTATGAACTATGATCTATGAAGACTATGATTTTTTCAAAAACCGGCTTGTAGAGGGGGGGTTTAACCTTCGTTCCTAATTATTGTAGCCATGAGTCAAACCACCAAGATAGCCCAGCTAGATCATGCCAAAGTATTTTGGTTATGTCTAAAAGCTAAACCCCTATTTGGTTGATTTTTTTGTGGAAAAAGGTATCAATAAGGTATCATTTTTGAATGATAAATATATCTAATCATGATATATCTTCATGCTAAAAATAGCAGCAATTTTGTTTTGTGTACTTCTACTTTCCACAAATATTGCATTATCTGATACCAAAAGAACTCAAGAAACAAAACTTCGACTTTTTCAATGGAGGCATACCAGCGTAGACGAAGGCCATGTAATTGTATTTGCAGGTAACTTGAAAACTATCATAGGTGAACCTATCCCAAATTCCAAAATTATAATCAAAATTGATGCTCCATGTCCAAGTGATGGAATAATAGCAAAAGGCTTGACTGATAAGCATGGCCGCTATTATATAATGACACAGGCCATAATCTGGGATGAAAAAGACAACATGATTAAAGCTCATGCAGAATTTCTTGGAAATGAGAAGTTTTCTTCTTCAATTTCACGAGAACAGATTATTGTGATATATCCCCTTCATGGCAAAAAATGTGAACAATAAAAAATTTGTAGAAACAGATTGTAGAAATTTTAAAAAAGGAAAAAGGGATTTTATGGAATAGTGATGTAACTCGTATCTTAGATAACCTGATGGACTTTTTTATTAGGAATAAAATATTCCTCTACCATTTTTGACCAGTTTTTTGGTAATTCTTGGGACATTCTTGTGGTTTTTTCCAGAATAATTCCGTTCTACTTTTACCGAAAATCTAGACTTCTAAGTCCATAATGGGTATATTTCCATTATTCAATATTATCTAGATGATTAAACTAGAAACTACTATGATGGTTTTGATATTACATTTTGGAGGAATTAAAATTTGAAAATGAAGGATTGGTGGGAAAATTCATTATATTTAGCTGCAAATAGATATGATTACAAGATCTCTAAAGAGCTAAATTTCATAGCCAAAAGTATACAAAGAAAAAATACTAATTCGTAGAATTTTCGTGTTTAATGTTGGGTAAAATAAGATGTAAATGTTCCAAATGTGAATGTCACGCAGAGTTTGAGATTATAGACCAAGAACAGCTTCTAAATGCAATCCAGCATGGAAGATTGAATTCAAAACAAATTGAATTTGCTAAAAAGCGAATAGGTAACATGGTCTGTGAACTATGTTTTGCTGGAAAACATTGGAAATCTACCTAGGATTTGAACAAAAAGAAGGTTATCAATAAGGTATACTAGATACTAAGATACGTAGATTATGACCAAGTTTAATCCGTTTGATTCCAATTACAAGGGGATAGCTGGCTGGATGAATCGAAAAATAATGCTCTATCTAGGTCTAGGGCTTGCTCTACTAATCATCTATAGATATTTTCTAGAATGATCTAGTTTTTTCTAGATACAGAATAAACTGGATACATATACTTCATCCCAACAGAACATGAATTAATCATTTGATATTCATAATTATGAATTTTTTTTACAGTCCTATACATATCACTTCCAATTACTATGGCATTTTTTTCAGCAACATGATTAATTTTCGTACACATGTTAACAGGTGTACCAAAAACATCTATGGTTGAAGAATTATTAGTTTCCATAATGCTGACTTCGCCATAATCTGCACTTATACGATAGTCGAGCGATGGTAATTTTTGTTTTTTAAGAACATGATTTATGTTTTCATGCTTTTCTGTCATTTTCAAACAACATTCTAAACAATTCTTAAAGTCATAACTATTTGATGATTCTGAGGAATCTGGAAAATAAAACAGAAGACTATCTCCAATATTTTTAATAACAAACCCACCATGTTTCTCAACGATTTGGGCCATAGAATTTAAAAAAATCTCATAATATTTTGATAGTTTTTGGTGTGTCAGAGAAGCAGAGATTTTTGTAGAATTCACAATATCTACCAAGCAAACACAATAGTTTTGAGAAGTCTCCAAAAAATTTACTACATAGTGTGGTATTTCAGGATTTAACTTTACCACATCTATGACGGAATTCTTTCCCCTTGTAGTTGAATGAATATTTTTCAAGTGATGATTTACTTCATCTTTAGAGGGAAAACTCTTCCCACAATAGTAACATTGACTCTTAGTCGAAGGTTTTTCTAAATCCGTCATGTCTGAAATCATATAAAAATACTATATGAACATGCTGAGCAAAATTTTGAACATGAAACATCTTCAGATCTCATTTTTTTTACCTTTTTTCTCTTTTAATCTCATTTTTTTATACTCAAAATTTTAATAAAATGAACAATTGATTTTCAAAATGTCTTAGTGATAAATTGATAGGTTTTCTCACTCATTTCAGTTACTTGCCCTAGAGCATAATGCACAACTTCTTGTGTAAATTTTTCCACATTGTCTAAAACCAAATAAACTCCGATAACGACTTTACTGTCTTCTTTGAAGATCTTATGAATTGCATGTATAGAGTCACAAAAACCCATTACTAAATTTTTGAATTTTTCTTGCTCTGAATCAGTTAATTTGTTATATCTTGCAGTTTGTGGATTTCGAAGGAAAACTTTACCGCTTAAAACTATTACCCCTAATTGCTTTTTAGGCTCAAAAATTTCAATTGGAATTCTAAATGAGCCAACATCTTTAATCAAAATGCGAAAAGTGTCTTCGTCACTTTTTACAACTTTAAACGAATAATTTTCGTGCACTAACCATCGTTCAACATTATCGCGAAGCTTATTTGCATTACTCATGCGTTACATGTAATTTTGTTCCTAAAATATGTATTATACTAACAAATGAACTATGAGGCGATCTAGTTTTTGTAAAACTATTTTACAAATAGATTAATTAAAAAAAATTGTTGAATGTTATTAATAACAAAATACCGTTCATTGTTCGTGTTTTGTACAATTCCTAGAGTAAACAAACATACTAGTGTAACACAACATTGCACTTTAATTACATTAACAAACTTTTTCGATCAATTTTTAGTCAAAATATTGCATAATTTACACTAA
>JBOGRE010000216.1:0-1801 GCA_050749345.1 Nitrosarchaeum sp.
ATTGACCTCCATAGTGAACAATGACAATTGCTTTAGTTTTTTTTGTAATATTTTCCTTAATTTGATTTGTTGAAATGTTAAATGTATCAGGATCAATGTCGATAAGAATTGGTTTAGCACCACAATAAGTTACAACATCAGCAGATGAAGCAAAAGTGAGCGTTGGAACCAGTACTTCATCCTGTGGTCCAATTCCAAGTGATCGAAGAATTAGGTGTAAACCATGAGTTGCACTTGATACCCCTAATGCTTTTTTTGTGCCAACATATCTGCTGATTTTTTCTTCAAAACGTTGCAATATAGGTCCATTGGTAAGCCAACGGTTTCCCAAGGCACTAACAACGGATTGTTTATCTTTTTTTGTAATCCAAGGTTTAAAGTAAGGTATTTTCATCTAGATCGATTTTTATTATTTTGAAGTATATAACTACGTCTTCATATTCTATTTTTATATAATAAATCAAACTATTGTAGTTTTGTTTATTTTTTTGATATGTTCAAAAGCTAATTGTTCAAACTCGGATCGATGTTTTTCAAAAAAAGAATTCATTTTTGTTGGAGATATATGCCCATTAACATAGTTAAATTCTTTAAAAAAGAATTTATGTAAATTTGTATAAAGAGGTACCAAATTCATTTTAAATGAATGATTTTCAACGTGATCTACATATTTGTTTAATGCAGAAACATCAACTTTAGTATGTATCATTTTTTTTATTATTTGAGGAAGTTCTTCAAAATTTTTAACTCTATGAACTGATGGGAAGAATGAATAGTCAACATCTGCAAAAATAATAGTAGGTTTATCATAAAAGGCTGCTTCAATTCCGGATGTACCTCTAATAGTTGCTAAAAGTGAGCAGTTTGTTAATAATTCGTCATATTGAATAGAAGGATGAAATAAGACCACATTAGGCATGCTTTGAATTTTTTTGTAATAAGAAATTTCTCGCCATCCAACTAATGACATCATGCCATGTTCCTTTACATATAATTTGAAGTCAACTGGAAGAGCTTTTGCTAATCGTGTTATAAGTGCCAGTTGATCAGTATAAAATGGAGCACCTAAAATTAATGTCCTTTCTGGTTCTGATTGTAATGGATAATAAATAAAAGATTGTCCATTTGGAATATGTTTCTGAAAGTTTTTATCAATGAATTTTTTCCTATACCATCTTTTGAAAAATAGAAATTTTGAAATTGCACTTATTCTTGTTCTTCCATAGTGAACATATGAATTTTTAAATTTATTCTTACCGGTTTTGATTAAGAAATGAATATATTTTTTTATCTTTTGTGAATGTATAATCTTTAAATCTGATACAAATTTGTTGGTTACATCTAAGGCACGAAATGACTTCAGATATTCTTGTAATTCAGATAATGATCTTTCTTTTGTTGGTGTATGATTTTCAAGACCATCAATCATGCCATATTCTTGATGAATAGAAAAGTGATTCGCAAAATAGGTTGGTCCCATCATCAAAATTGTAATATTTTTAGATTTGCAGAGTTGATGTATTAGATGACTTTGATGTGTATCTGTTAATTTAATTACAAGATAATCAGGTTGTATTTCATTTAGAACCTCTTCAAAAAGTTTACATTCATTTTCAAGTATTGATAATATTTCCGTATAATTAAATTTGTAATATTGATTATATTTAAAAAAGAATCGTTCTGAATATGCCACTTGCCATAAGTTAATCTTGTATTTAGTTTCAAAATTCTTAAGATATTCAATATCGGGATTATTAGTAATTTTTTTAATATAATCTCTATAATACCAAACTTTTTGAAA
>JBOGRE010000217.1:0-2099 GCA_050749345.1 Nitrosarchaeum sp.
GTATGTAACAAACCCCTAGAACTAACACTAAAAATAATCCCAGTATAATTGGGAGAAAAACTAATGTCCAGCTAGGAACAAAACCAACAATTAGCATTAATGCAAATAATACCGCCAGATGAACAAATAAAACTAGAAACGTGGTTCCTGCGTTAATTGTTGGAAATAATTTTTTGTTAATGTCAAGTGAATTCAATATTCCACTGTTTTGTCTAAGACTATTCAGACCACCAGATGTCCCAATCTTAAAAAGATGATACAGAATTAATCCTGAAATTAAATATATTGCAAATTCAGGTCCACCCTGTTTTCTTATACTGGTGAAAACCACGTACAATACAACAAACATAAGCAATGGCTCTAAGGCTGCCCAGATTAAACCAAGATAGCTTCCAGTGAATTTTAGCTTTAAGTTTATCCAAGAAAAATGTAAGATTATTGATCTATTCTTCCACAAGTCAATTAACGGAAATGAAGTCATAAATGTGCCTATAACAGGATTAATTTTTACTCATATTTGGATTATTGTATTTAGAAAAATACACACATTTTTTAATCTAATCACTATTTCATTATGAAGTAGCACATTGAAAGCCTAATTGATTTTATATTCTAGAGCAACAGGATGAAAATAAAATGAATATACTTCTTTTATCTCAATTTTTTTCTTCAACACGAGGTGGTGGAGAATATCTTTTCCACTTGATAGCAAAAAAACTTGCTCAAAATAACCATAAAGTTTGGATTATTACAAACAAGATAGTTGGAGAAAACTATGAGACTCATCAAAATATTAAAATAATTTTCGTTCCACCAACTCTAAAGTATAAGGGAGGACTGCCTCCTAGTTTTTTAGACAATCTTAGATATGCATTTAACGCAATCAATGTAGGAAAAAAGATAATTAAGAAAGAAAAAATTGATATAATTCATTCAAATAATTTTGCTCCTGCATTAGCAGGATCTTTTCTATCTACAATTACCTCTTGTCATCACACCACTACAATTCATGATGTGTTTTCTCTATGTGGCAAAGACTATTGGAAATTGTGGGGAAAGCAAAGCCAAGTTTCAAAAATTAACGTACTGCTTGCACCATTTTTTGAAAAGCTTTTGTTAAAACTAAAGTATGACTGTATTCACACTGTCAGCGAAACAAGTAAAGACGATTTAATAAAATTTGGTTCTAAAAAACCAATTTATGTCATACACAATTCTATCGAGGATCTCAAAAATTCAAATTCACTAATTGTCGTTCCATATCAATTTATTTATGTTGGTAGACTAGTATTCTACAAAAATTTAGAAGTAGTTCTAAAGGCAATTAGTATTGCCAAAAAAATAGAGCCAAGAATTAAACTAGTTATAGTTGGTAGTGGACCACACAAAGAATCTATAGAAAAATTAAGCTCACAACTAGGTATAGAATCTAATTTGGAGCTTAAAGGTTATGTTGACGCAGAGGAAAAAGAAAAACTAATCGAGTCTTCATCTGCTTTGGTGTTTCCAAGTCTATGTGAGGGATTCGGAATTGTAATTTTAGAAGCTTTTGCCAAAATGAAACCGGTTTTGGTTTCCAATATTAGACCCATGTCAGAAATAGCTGCCCATGGAAAAACTGGCTTTGTAATTAATCCTCATGACGAACAAGATTGGTCTAATTATCTCCTTGAAATTATACAAAATCCTGCACAAACTAAAACTATGGGTGAGAATGGCAACCAATTATTAATCACCAAATTCAACCAGGAATTATTATATCAAAAAATTGTAAATATGTATAACGATATTTTACACACTAATTTGAAAAATAATTCACTAATCCAACCTTAGAATTTAGACCAATCTAATCTTTTTTTAACAAAATCAAGTGAACTAATAGGCGAAGGATCGGTTTTTGATAATGCAGCATAGTAGATAGTAGTATAATCGAGTAGATAGATAAAATGCATTATTTTGGACAAAATACTTCCTTGGATTGAGTAAATTTCATTATAGTTTATGTGATTGCTTTCAAAATATTCTTTTAAGATCTTCCATCTCTCTTTTGTTTTAGGATGATCGTCAGCTCCTTGTAACAGAATCGGTCTGACTTCAGA
>JBOGRE010000218.1:0-6702 GCA_050749345.1 Nitrosarchaeum sp.
CCATAATTTTCTAATGCCTGGATCATTCCCTGCAAGCCCTGTCTCATGTAGAATTTATCAGAATACTGCATCGCTAAAATTGTAACAGAATCAATTACCACTCTTTTTGCTTCTACTCTTTTGATGCTACTTAACAATAATTTTGTAAGATGTTCAAACGGTATCTGTTCTCCTCTGTACAAAGAATCATCTCTTCCAACCAACTCATCTTGGATTTTAAACGGTCTTGCGTCAATCATTAGTATTTTGTCTTTATTTATCAAATCATCAAAATCCCAGCCAAATGATTTGCAGTCATTTTTTATCTCGTCGATATTTTGTGACATGGCAATGTACACGCCTGGCTCATCAAAATCCTTTGCGCCAGAGTACAAAAATTGTAATCCAAATGTTGTTTTTCCGCTACCAGGAGGACCTGATACTAAAACCGCACTGTTCTTTTTTAGTCCATTGGAGATTAATGCCTCAAACCCTGGAATTCCAGATTTGATTAAAGATGATTCACTTGTTTTATTGTAATTCCTTTTTTTGTTGAAGAGGTTGGCTATATCGGAATTATAAAGAATTATGAAATTACCCACTCCCAAAATACTTGCCATTATTGCAAACATTATACCAAAATGAAGGTAAATTGATGTAATTAATAATATCAAGAGAGAAAGTGTAAAAATAATTTGTGGGAGATTTGATTTACTTGTAATAATATTTTTTTGTGATTCATAATAGTTTACAGATTTTTTTGGATGTGTGGCCTCAATAGTCTGTGTTGATATAGTCTTTTTATCATAATCTATTTTTTCAAAACATTTTTCATGAAACCAAAAGTCATTTTTTCTAATTGCTTTTTGATTTAATTCAATTGCTGTATCGCAATAATTACATTTGATCAAGTCTTCTATGAAAATTGGTTGTTGATTTGTAGGAATTGTTTTTTCAGATGTTAGATCTATATTTTGAGTTTTTAACTGCATAGATTCAAGTATTTTATTCAAGTATTTTCTATCTGATTGAAAAATCTCTTGTTTTTTTTGAATTCTTTTGATTAAATATTGGGTACGCCCCCAATCGCCCAAGTTATTTTGTAAACTTTCTTCCAATTTTTCAATAAGTTCAGCACTATTCAATTACTATACATAATTACACTTTTTAGTAATGATATAAGAGTCGTCAAAATTTGCCTCTATGTCAAATATTTCTACTTTCTAAATATGATCTTTAATCACTAACAGCGATCATTTTTAGATAATTCTGAACAATTGAATAATTTTGGCTTTGAAGAACCAAAAATGATCGATATTTGTAAAGCCTTCACACGAAATTATGTTTTGTAAATAATAAACAATCAGTATATAATTAAGTTAAAAAGGAAATTTCTTTTTTAATCCATACTTGATATTTTTGTTTTTGAAGGTTCTGCAGCTCGTTAACCATAATTTTATCTGAATTATTACTAATTTCAGAATTTTATCGATTTTTCCGATTTGATTACTTTCTCGCAGGTTTCAATATTTGATAATGTGATGTCATTCTTGATTTAATACATTATTTTATTAAAACACACATATGTTCTAAATTTTTTAAAAAAATTATTCTACATAATATTTAAAAACAGGGTAGCCTCTTGATTTTCGACATTAATGGCTGAAAAAAAGGCAAAAGTAACCACACCAAAGGCAAAAGTAACCACACCAAAGGCAAAAGCAGTAAAATCAAAGCCTAAAAAACTAAAAGAAGAACAAAGTGATGATATGGGTATAGTAATAGTAGATGACGATATAACTATTGATCAAGAAAAAGTAAATGAAGAAAGAAGGGCATATCTTGAAGAATCTAGATCTCAAGATGCGGAAGACTAAAGCAATCTTTATTCAATCCAATGTTATATCAACAATATGAAAGCTCTGTGTCTGATTACTGTAAAACCTGGTAAAGTAGACATAGTAACTGAGATTCTTAAGAAAAAACACAAAATAGTAAAAGATGTAATGATAGTTACTGGTCGTGCAGACATTACTGCAATATTGCATGGTAATATGGATGAGATCAACAATACAGTAATAGATTTTAAAAAAATTAAAGAAATTGCGACAACTGAGACATTAATTGAAGTGGAGGTAAACATGGGTTGGTAAGAGCTATTGTATTGGTAAAATCACCTAAAAAATTAATTGCTGCAAGACTACGTAAGGTAAATTCAGTTTATGATTCATTTCCTACAAGTGGGCAATTTGATGCAGTGGCTATTATTAAGGTAGAAGACCTAGGAAAAATCAAAGATATTATAAATCAAATCCAAAAAATTAATGGCGTAGAACGAACTGAAACTATGGTGGAAGTTCAATGACAAAGAATTTAACATACTCTGGTGTAGGGTGCTTGTGAATATCAAAAAGGTAGGAAATGTCATTTTGGCAGTCAAAGACCTAGATAAATCTCTAAAATTTTATCATGAAATTATTGGACTACCAATAAAAAGACAAAGACGATCTTGGGTTGACTTGGGAACTTCGGGGGCTTTATTGAGTTTACATCCAGCATCACTAACTGCTCAACATATCGGTAGTTCTATTGAAAACGGAATCACGATAGGATTTTTGGTCGGAGATGTCACGTCTGCAGTTGAGGAATTAAAATCAAAGGGAATAAAAATTCATCGCGACATTGTAGATAAGGATGCAGGAAAAAATGCAGTCATTTTAGATCCTGATGATTATTTGATTTCATTATTTGAACCAATATTTGAAGACAAGGCAGAACAGACAAGTGGATATCACGGATTTACTCCAGCTTAGATTATTTTTTTAATAGATGCAATTATTTTATCAATATTTTTTTCTGTTCTATCAATTGAGACATAATATGTCAAGTCATTTTTTTGGAAAATTACAATAGATACTTTTTGGTGTTGTAATAACACATAATCTAATTCACCAATTGCACTTACTGTATCTCTTCTTAATGTCATTAATGTAGATATTATGAAAAATTCATTTTTGACTTGCTCTGATTTTAACAAGGGGGTTACATTAGGTCTGACAATTCCTGTCAATGTTCTGCCATAGGCATTTACCACACCTACGTATCTAACACTATCTGCTAATTGAAGAATGTTTTGACATTTTTTTCTATATTGAACTATTTTATCTTTCCATATTTCAGCAGGAGTCTTTACCATAATTAAAATTAAATTTGAATATATTAAACCTTATTCGATATTAAATACCATATCATAGTATAATATTCATGAAAACTCGCTTTGCTCAAATTTGAGGAATATATTGAAGATATTATAAAAAAATCAAAAGGCTCAGGAATTTCTAAAACAGTACTTTGAAAAAATATATTCTGGAAAAATTTTTGATTAGAATTTGTTTTTCTAAACACTCAGGCTCAAATAAAATTTAGTTAATTTCTTTAAAGTGATCATCACATACGTTAATTTGTTTACCATTAAGAGCAATTTGTTTGGTTGCCTTTTTTCCACATTCCATAAAATAGTGGCAGTAGATTGTTCTGTTTGAATTCAATATTACTTCTGTTAACAAATCTATGGACTTTCTTGGTTGCTCTGCATCATATAGTGACATCAACCTATTATCTCTATTATTATAGTTAAATCTTTAAGATAAAGAAAAAATAAATGTTATTCGTTATTTTAGCTTTAATTTAGTAGCTTTGCTGATGATTTTGGCATGATCTGCATTAGGGCCGGTAGTCAAATAGAGAAGGTGATTATCACCAAGTGGTATTACAATACGTTTGAGCTTGCTGTATTCAGCAAGAGCATACTTTGCCTTTCCTATTTTTCCTGAGATCTGTTTTCGTGCTTTCCAAATGCTTGCAGATGTTTTTAGTGATTGGAGGCTCTCTTTTGATGTTAAAAGATTTTTTACTCCTTTTCTATGGCTGCTGGATTTTATTCTTCCATTCAAGTCAATGATGGTTGCATAACGAATTGCAGGGCTAATTTTCATAGCTTGTTCCTGAAGGATTTGATATTCCATGTAAAGATTAGATTCTTCTAGATGATAAAGGTTTAAAATAAAAGTCATTAATTATACTTTTTTGAATATCTGCGATTCTCTCATATATTGGAAAAAATCATCCCAAATCCCATAATTGGCCTGCATGTTAGTAGTAGGTCTTGAAAACTCAAGGTGTACTACTACCAAAGACTAGATAGTCGAAAATAATAGATAGATCCAATATTAGGAATAAAATATCAATTACAATATCCAAACAAACTAAAACAGAACCTATTGGAGAATTTTTAATAGAATAAACAATCATGATCTTGACATATTTCATCAAAATAAGCGGTCTGATATAATTTAGCAAATTTCAAAGAAATATGTTGGGAGGCAAAATAGTACAAACCATTATTATTTGATCAGTTAAACGATTAATGTTCTTCCATGATAGTATTATAATTTCTATAATTATATTGAATTTTAGATGGATTGATTTTTTTAGATTTTTTGTATTTTATTACACCTTTAGTATGAGTTGTTTTAGTGGTTTTTATAATAATGCAAAGTTACCATTTTTCGTCTATTGGGCATCTTGATATTTAATCTCTACTTTTCTCTAGGTATAATAATCAATATGTCCCGTTTTATATTGAATCGATTAAATCCATTTGAAAAATAAAATACATATTTGTTTCCTTGTCTAATTTCAATTCTCCTAACTGTTGCCATATGTTGGAATCTTGTCAAGCAATAGAATCTGTGGTAAAATAGACAGAATAATTGAAATTTTAATATTAAAAAATATTTTTCAATATTGTTTTTTATTCATTATTTTTATGAGAAAAAATTTGTTATCTTTCTTAATTAATAATTGTCATTTAATACCATTTTATACCATTCAATACCATTTTATACCATTAGTATATATAACGAGTGTTATTATCTAAATCATGAGTAAATCTCAAGAAACAAACGACATCTTTACAGTGTGCAAACAAAATGCTGCAAAATTTTTTAATGAAATTGAAAAATCCACACCGCTATATCAACAGTCAATAGCCAATCTCCAACAAAATTATCACGAGGCATGGAAGAATGTAATTAATTCGTCTATTGCCTTAGAACAGGAGTACGCGGCAAAAGCAGGTCTGAAAACTGAAATCACAGAAGCAACTTTGAAAGCTATTCAGGATATTACTGAACAGGCGATCGCAGCATATACTGCTCAAAATAAGTTTGCTTCCGATTCAACTGGTTCAGCAAAAAAAGCATTTGACGCATTCAACGAGAACACAAAAGCATTTGTCACACTGAATAAAAATATGATCCAATTGATGATGTCTGCGTTTACACCGAAATCATAAACTATCTTACTCTTTTTTTTTAAAATATATATTTAATTTTTATTCATAATTAAAAATATTTAATATTGGATTTCACAATAATTTAATTTGTTATTTTTCTGTACCGAATTTATAACAAATACATCGCATGTTATTTACATTTTGAAACATGTTCATTTTAGTTTTTTATAAAAAATTTTTCTTTATATTTTCTTGATCTTGGTCTAGTTCTCAAAGACATTCCACAACATGGACACCAATGACCATCCCACTTTACAAATAGTTCGCATACATTACATCTTTTCTGACCCTCCCCATATCTGAATTGATGTGCACCCCATTTAGCTTTGAATCTAGTACAAATTCCCTTACATGACATTTTATGACGTCTCCTTTTTTATAGACAGTTCATCAAGAAATTTTCTTTTCTGAAATCCATTACGCGGGGATAATCGTAATCTGCAATTACAACATGGGCAGAAAATTCCATCCCATTTAATAAAAATTTCACATGAATTACATCTTTTCTGACCCACCATGTATCTTCCACTATCTACAGGTTTTGTCACCTTGTATCTACGACATGTACCGCCACAAATTACAGACATTGTTAATACATCTCTCCTAAAACTTTTAGAAAAACAAATGTATTATGGTTATATTCAAAAGGACTCTCAGATAGACACTCACTCTGAAATCTAATCCAACGTTTTTTTGTTAGGATATAACCTAATTTAGAATATGACAAAATTATGCTAAACACTCCTCTTTTTCAAGATATTAATCATTGAAAAACATTTTCAGTCTATGATGACTAATATACCTCATTAATCATTAAAATAAATTAAAAAGATCACAATCAAGATTATTAATGGCAATAACATGACTAACAGGAATCTTACTTTGTCTCTCCAATGAATCGTTCCAAGATTTCCCAAAATTAGCTTCCACCCTTATGAACTCGCAAACATCAAATTACGTAAAAATATTTTATCTAGATTTCAGTCACCAAAACTAGTTATTATAAGATCTGTACAAATATGATTAATCAAAATAAACAAGTTTTTGAATAACTAACGCTAATTATAGATAGTGAATATTCAAACCGCAACAAAAAGGGACTTGTTCAAAGTTATAGAGGATGAGGGCAATGTCAGAATTGATAGCTTTGTAGAGAGTGCAGTGGAATTAGCTGAAGAGGTTCACAGTGATCTTAAAAGAGAAGATGGTAAATCATCTTTTTTGGAGACACATATCTGGCCAGTTACAATTGACGTAATTAGACATTACAAATCTGCAGGAAAATTACTTACTACCCTCCAAATTGTTTCATCGATTTTACATGATGTATTAGAAGACGATGAAAAAATATTAGATCAATACACATC
>JBOGRE010000219.1:0-2505 GCA_050749345.1 Nitrosarchaeum sp.
ACGTTATTGTAAATCCAAAACTCAAAAGATAATTAATTTTGTAAATGAAATTTTCGAATTACATCCAAAGTAGTATCATTTAGTTTTATTGTGTATGTTGCAGCATTTGGATCCTTTGACTGAGATAATGCATCAGCAAATTTTGTTTTCTCTTGCTCGGTTGCACCTGCTTCGTGAGCACATAAAGAAAATGTTTTGAGATTCAAATTATTTTTTAACAAATAAGAGATAAATGTTTTATAATTTTCCGTATCTGACCAATCAATATTTTTTTCTGTACATGTAGCAATCCAAACATCAATGGAATTATGAAACATTACTTTTTTTTTAATTTCATCTAAGGACATATTTTTCTTTTAGAAATCAGCACGTTGCATTTTAGAACCACATCTAGGACAAGCACCACCTTTGTGTTTGTTGTTACAAACTAGACACACATAACGCACTCCAGTACCTCCAGAGTTCATTCCAAAAAATCCACCACCAGTTCCAGAATCACCGTATTCTCTCATACGACTCATGTATCGTTTTTTTAACAACATTGGAAACGCTACAAAAATAGCTAAAGCCGCACCTAGACCATATGGAAATGGAAGAATCATTTGCAGCCCAATACTAATACCCAAAGATGCAAATAAGAATATCAAATAAGTCCTATAATTAAACAATTCAATGAAAGTACACTCAAAATACTTATAAAGTTTTGTCAGTGTTTCTTATTCTTTCTATGATGACTGGAGATTTTTAATCTAGATAATTGCTAGTTTTATCGAGTTTCCGTTACTATCCCAAGCAAAAATATCATCGTCCCCATATGGAGATTTTACAATTAATGATACCAATCCAAAAAAGTGATTAAGATCAGTGGCAGAAGGATTAGCTGAACCACTTGGATGAGAATGGACACTTCCAACATAGCTCATATCAAAAGGCAAAAAAGAATGTGGGAATCCTGCAAATGTGGGCCCAGAGAAATTAAACGGTGGAATTACTAGTCCTTCAATTAAGACTTGTCCTTGCTTTGATTTACCTTTTAAAATAAGAATTCCTTCGTTAGGATGCTTCATTTGACAATAAGACAAAATACTATCTAGAACTTTTTTTTCCAAAGAAATCTGTCTTTCAAGTTTTTTCTTTTTAAATAACATATCAAGATATTTTAGTTTGGAACTAATTAAATTTGGGATTTTCAGAAGGCGGGCAGAATTAATCATGCATACAGTTTGTAGGAGAGTCAATGAATCCTCAGAATATTTTGGAACATACAAAGGTCACAGATATGGTCTAACTGAAACAGAGAAAAACACTGTAGTAACAATAGAAAGTGGCGGCTCATTGGATGTTAATTTTGCATTCAAGTTTCTAATGGTCCACCTGACAGCAAGGTCTTGGTAAAATTAGGCAGAAAGATAATCTAAACTATTTGTTCTAGCCTCAAAAACTCAATTTTTTGACAAAATTAAATCATAATTTAGATCGCTTGCATTAACTTTAACAAAGAGGTGTTCTAACTATGGTTAATTACAAACCACCAAACAACAAAGTAAGATGTGGGATTTGTGGTAACCCACTTGAAAAATATCCATGCAAAAATTGTTGGAAATGAATCACAAAAAATGAAATTACAAAAAATATAACATAAACAAGATAAAAAATTAGAGTCTAAACCACTTTTTCATACATAGTTTTTTACAAAAAAGGGTTTAATCAGTAAAAACTATTTTTTAATTTTAGATTAATAAATAATGATATAAACAGTGTTAGAGAATTTTCTTAATTTGACTTCGATGTCAGAGATTAATTTAGGAATATTAGAACGAACTTCGTGGATTTCAGCTTGAAATGTTTTGATTTTTAATTCATAATCTTCTTTATTAGAAAGAGCATTTTTTAGATCTCTTGTAAGATCAGATAATTCATCAGGTTCAAGTGCAACCAATTGATTTTGAATGTGTTGTGTTTTATCTACAAAGTCATTTACTTGTTTGATAAATCCATCTAATGCTTCCGCTGTTTCAGTTATTTGAGAAAATGATTTCTCAGTGTCTTTTACAGAAATGGCACCTGATGAAATTCCTTTTCGTACATTTTCTAAAATAAGTATTATTGAATCTCTATTCTTTAAAAGTAATACCTCAAAAGGATCTTCAATTAATTGATACAGCAGATTTTTTTGTTCCTTATCCAATGATGAAATGTATTCATATCTACTAAGAGGTCTAGAAATTTTTGTAAATTGTGCGTCAATTTCATTTTTTATTTGATTTTTTTTGGCAGTAAATTCATCCAAAATCTGTTTTAAATCCAAAAATTTTCCATATTCATCTGAAGTTTTTATTTTTTTAATTGATTCTTCAAGAGAGAGAATTTTTTTATCAATTAAATTTACAAAACCATGAATTTCAGCAATCCTTTGTTCTTTCTTGGCAAGACTATTTTCAAAATCATGAATTTTTTTTAAGGATTCTAAAATTTCAGATGAGGTGTATTTTGCATGCTCATAAT
>JBOGRE010000220.1:0-1674 GCA_050749345.1 Nitrosarchaeum sp.
GCTGAAATCACAGTACTCATTTTCAATATTACTTGAAAGTATTACCTAATAAGTATTACCAGTTAGCAAAGAATTCAGTACCTAAAATTCCAATAGTATCGGGCAAAGCTTTGGTAAATGAAGTCTACAAACAAAAGAAATTACCCTCGTTATTTAGTAATCTTCCGCCTAAGGCAAAGCTTTGGTAAATGAAGTCTACAAACAAAAGGGCAAGAAAGCCCCCACACTATTTAGGGTGTTGGGAGTATCAGATTAGGTGCCAATTATCTCTATTCCATCAATCTTTTCAAAATCTTCATCAAAAGTAGCAATCTTTTCAATATCATTTTCCAGCATCGCTGATATGGTGGTATAATCTGTAAAACTAAGAACAGTTCCCTTCTGTTTGCAAAAAATACTCCATGGCTATTAGAACAATTAACTGGACCAGTTCTATCTAATTTCAGTATTATAGCATGATAAGAACATCAGATAAAGAAACTTAAATAATTAAAGATGATATACATCATATGTCAGTTAAGATAAAGGATATCAAAACCAAAGTGATCAAAGAAGATGAAGGTTCCTATTCTATTGCATGTTCTGCATTAGGAGTTTATAGTACAGGCAAAAACCTGCAAGAAGCCAAAAAAAATTATCTCAAAGCACTTGAACTTCATTTGTCTGTACTAAGAGAAAAGGCAACAGAAGCCATTGTAATTTGAAAAAGCTTTCTCCAATACATGGTAAAGAATTAGTCAAGATCCTTTGTAACCGATTTGATTTTCAACCAATAAGACAAAAGGGGAGTCATATGACAATTACCAATGGAACCATATATGTTACTGTACCATTAAAAGAAATTCGTATTGGATTGCTTGGAGTAATTTTGAGGGATTGTAACATATCCAGAGAACAATTCTTAGAAGTTTAACGGCTAATTGATTTGATGTGTACAAATTGATTTTCTTATGGTATAACTTCAACCTTATGCAAGTCAGAAATGTGTGCCCCATTGCCGGATATGTAAGAATTTAGAATATCACTTGATAGATTTTTCATATCTCTCATTTTCACTATAAAATTTTTTCGTGACCATTTATTACCATTTAATTTATGCCTACACTTCAAAAATTAAATGGTAAATTTGTTTCTATAAAATCAAACAATTTACATACATGAATATAACAAAAACCACATTGAATATTGCCTGCATTCCAGCCTACAACGAAGAGTCATCCATACAAGATGTGGTAAAAAAATCCATTCCACATGTAGACAAGGTAGTAGTGTGTGATGACGGTTCTACAGATAATACTGCAAAACTAGCAAAGGAAGCTGGCGCCACAGTAATTACTCATGATAAAAACCAAGGGTACGGAGCTGCAATTTCCACCTTATTTGATTATGCAAGAAAACAAAATGCTCAGATCATGATAACTATAGATGGAGATGGTCAGCACGATCCTGGCCAAATTCCATTATTAATCAATGCCATGACAACTCACAATGTGGATGTTGTAATTGGTTCTCGATTCCTAGATGATAACACAAAGGCATCAGGTTATAGAAAAACTGGAATCAAAATAATCACTTCAGCTTCAAACTATGGAACAAACTTTAAGGTAACTGATTCACAGTCAGGATTTAGGGCATACTCTAAAGATGCAATTGATGCAGTCCATCCAACAGAGC
>JBOGRE010000221.1:0-19802 GCA_050749345.1 Nitrosarchaeum sp.
GTACATGACTGTTTTACAATTGCAGAAATTGTTGATACTGAAGATTTAGGATTCTTTGAAAAAGGAAAAGGAGTTCAAGCTGTTCGTGAAGGCAGAACAAAATTAAATTCAGATATTTCAATTAATCCCTCAGGTGGTCTTAAATCAAAAGGACATCCAATTGGTGCTACAGGTGTTGGACAAGTAGTAGAAGTATTTGATCAATTGACTGGTAGAGCTGGAGCACGAACTGTCAAGGATGCAAAGATTGGCTTAACTCATAATTTTGGTGCAACTGGAGCTAGTTGTGCTGTTCACATATTCCAAAGTGTATAAAATGTCTGTAAAAGAACAACTTATTGAAAAAGCAAAAGAAGGTAAAGTCCTTACTCATAAATGCACACAGTGCGGTCAACTACATCTCTCTAATGTCTATTATTGCCAAAATTGCGGTAGCAAGAGATTCCAAGATGAGATTTTGGAGGGCACAGGCGCAGTAGCCACATATACAATAATCACAGTTCCACCAGCAGGCTTTGAAAAATACACACCATATGCCTTTGTTGTCTTACAGCTGGACAAGACCAATTTACGAATTTCTGGATTTATGGCAGGAATAGCAACTCCTAAAGATCTTCCAGTTGGAACTAGAGCAAAAATCACTGGTTTTGATGAACGTGGCATTATAATCGAAAAACAGTAAAATTATTTGTTTGAATTATTAAAAAAAATCATAATCATTTCTTAATAATTTTGTAAAAATGATCACTTTGATGTCTGTAGAAATTACATGTGGTAAATGTGGAGAAAAGATCGCTACTATGAAAATGCTAAAAGCTCTAAAAGATGTAATGAATCCGTATAATGGAAAGTGCCCATCATGTGGACAAAAACTATCAACATCTGAATTTTCTCTGGATGTACAAGAAAACTAATCTAAGAAGATCTAAAAACCTTTATGATTTTTTTATTTTTATATATTTGTAATGTTACAATATATCTAAATTTTATTTGAATAGAAAAATTGATCTCAAAAGATCTAAAAACGATCTAGTCATAAGTCTTATTTACTCCTTTTTTAGTGAAATAGTATGGAATTAGATGAAGAACTAGAAGAGCCAAAGCGAAGTGGAATTCTTCAATCTACATCAAAGCGTGTAAGAATGATCTTTTCTGTAATGGCAAGTCCAAACAGGATAGATATTTTAAGAATTTTAAATTCAAAGGGTCCATTAACCTATTCTGAATTAAAGTCATTAGCAGGATTCAAATCCAAAAAAGAGAGTGGCAAATTTGCATATCACTTAAGAAAATTATTAAGACAATCTCTTGTAGCACTAAACAAATCTGAAAGGCGTTATACCATTACAAATCTTGGAAAACTTGTCTTAAGCTTGGCAAGACAAATTGAAGAACGTTCAATTATTGAAAGTGGAAAGATGTACGTCAGAACATCACATGAATCAATTGAAGAATTCAATTCTCATAAAATTATTCAATCACTCGTACGTGAAGGCAGTCTTCCATTGGAATTGGCTCAAAAAATTACTGAAGAAGTTGAAAATAGAATTTACAAATACCAGACAACCTATCTTACTGGGTCCCTTATCAGAGAAATGGTAAACTCTGTTCTTTTAGAGCATGGTCATGAGGAATATCGTAATAAATTAGCACGCCTAGGCCTGCCTGTATATAACGTTCAAGAAATGCTTACAAATCTAGATAATGTAGATAACGGCGCAGAAGGTCTACTTTTCAATACTGGTCAGAAAGTGTTTGCAGAGCATTTACTTACCAATGTATTACCAAAAGATGTTGCTGACTCGCATCTTTCTGGTGACATGCACATTTCAAATCCAGGAATTTGGTCCATGATACCTGATACCATATTTGTTAACGTAAAAGAACTGATTGAAGATGGAGTTATTCTTGGTGGAAAATATCTTGATGTATCAAGAATTACATCACCAAAATCAATTGATGATATCACATCTTCTTTGTCAATAATCATATCATTACTTTCCAAAGAAGCTTCACAAGAAATTGTACTTGATGGATTGATTCCACTCTTTACAAAACATTCAAAGAACATTCCAGAACTTGAACAAAAACTAACAGATGCATTTGCTACTGCATCTACTACATCAAAATACAATAGAATAGGTACTAATGTTTCACTTAGACTTCAGTTAGGTTCTGATCTAAAGATTGTTAATGCAATAATTAATGCATACAAGAATTACACAAAGATAACTCCAATTCCAAAAATTGGTTTGATTGTTGATTTTGATAAAGGAAAAGTTACTGATATTTCCGAAGCATTAGCAGAAATAATTTCAATTGGTGGAAAAGTGATGTTTGCAAAAGGTGAAGTATCTAGTTATGGTATTACAAATGGTACAACCAAAAATTCTGGTCCACTTGCAATAACACTACAATCTGTTTCAATCAATCTTCCAAGACTTGCATTTGAATCCAATAAAGATGAAACTTACTTTAGAGCAAGACTTGCATTACTTATGAAACCTGCCTTGTCTTCTATGGCATTAAGAAAAAAAGATATCTCTGATCTTACTCGAAGAGGTCTAAATCCAATTCTTGCAAAGAATACACAATACATGCAAAGAAGTTCTGTGTCACTTATTGTTAATCTCGTAGGCTTAAAGGAATCTGTTTTTAATATTCTTGGATTCCAAGATAATAAGGAAGGAAAAGATATACTCAATAAAGTAATAGAAACTGCAGTTGACGTTGCAACCAAAAAAGGCAAGGAACTCGGCGATACTGTGGCTATATCCATGACTGAAACTGAGGGATCTAGCCGATTTGCAAGTCTAGATGGTGAGAAATATGGTAAAAACTCTGCTCTTAATTCTATGGATAGTGACTCTTACTCACAAGGAATAATTCTTAATGCCTCTGAAATAGGCGATTACACAAGTAAAACCGAGATTATATCTGAATGTAACAAACTATCTAAATTACTCACTGGTGGCTTATTAGTAAGACTTGATATTGACCAGAATGCCACTCAAGCTGATATCAAAAAATCAATTGAGAAAGCAGCAGAACTAACATCTTCATTCAAGCCTGTAAAAAAAGTAGCACTTTGTGGTGAATGTGGATTCAAAGATGAACCCTTTGTAGACAAGTGTCCAAAGTGTAAGTCTTCATATGTAATCTGAAATTCGTAAATTCAAAACTAGTTCCGATCATTTTAGAAAATATTTTGATCAGTTTCAGACAGGCGATCTTTGTCACGTACTACTAATGTAACGCCTATATGAAATTCATAATAACGGTGTTAAAAAAATTGACTCATGAAGGGGGCAAGATCAAAATTTTTCGAGCACACAAGTTATAACCACATTCTTCTTACGTCTTGCGAGGAGATTATAATTGGACAAATCACAAATAGAAAGTACTATCAATGAGATCCGTAAGCGTAGTGGTGCTGTAACGGCTTTCAATCGAGATAAAATTTCAAACGCTATATTCAAAGCGTTGGCAGCCACCTCTAAAGCCGATCGTGTGCTAGCCGATCAACTTGCAAATAAAGTTATGCAAAAATTAGTCGAACAGGGATTCACAAATTCTAGAACTCCAAGTGTTGAAGATATTCAAGATATTGTGGAATCAACCCTTATAGATTGTGGCAACAGCGACATTGCAAAAGCATACATCGTTTACAGACATGAACGAAGAAAATTAAGAGACGAAAAAATGAAAGTCTTAAATGCAAAATCTTTAGATACTGTCTCAAAGAATTTTGATCTAAATTGCTTGAGAGTATTAGCATCTAGATATCTTTTCAGAAATAATAAAAATGAAATCATTGAATCTCCGACTCAAATGTTTGAAAGAGTAGCAATTCTAGTTGGAGTGGGTGATATTCTATATGATGCCCAAGTATTTGATAAATCTGGAAACATTATCCAAAATACTGAAGAAGCACGCACATATCTTGAGAAACTAGATAATTTTGATTACAAATTCAAGATTGGAGAATACTTCCTCAACAAGTGGCACTTTAGATCTTTAATCAATCATTATGTGACACTTGCAAACAAAGGTCAAATGAAAGTCAACTTTAAAGATCTTCTAACACTACTTGCAGCAAAGAAATTCGATGACTATGCAGATAAAATTACAGAATACTTTGAATTGATGACTGCGCAAGATTTCCTACCAAATTCACCAACAATGATGAATGCTGGTGGTAGACTAGGTCAGCTTTCTGCATGCTTTGTTCTTGGTATGCCAGATGACATGGAACAAATCATGAAATCAACTTCCGATGCAGCACTAATTTTTAAATCTGGAGGCGGAGTTGGAATCAACTATTCTGATCTTCGTGAAGAAGGTGATATTGTTGCATCCACATCTGGTGTAGCATCAGGTCCGGTCTCTTTTATGAATATCATCAATACCGTAACTGAAGTTGTAAAACAAGGCGGAAAGAGAAGAGGAGCTAACATGGGAATTATTGAAGCTTGGCATCCTGATGTTGAAAAATTCATTACAAATAAAACTGAACCTGGTGTATTGGAGAACTTTAATGTTAGTGTAGGTATATGGGAAGACTTTTGGAATGCACTTGTAAACACTGATGATGGCAAGTACATGTTACGTAGTCCACGTGACAAAAAACCAATAAGAGAAATCAACGCACATCACTTAATTGATTTGATAGCTCTGTCTGCATGGAAGAGTGCAGAGCCTGGATTGATCTTCTTTGATCAAATTAACAAATACAATGTATTTGCAAAAGCAAGACAAGCTCCACTAAGAGCTACAAATCCATGCGGTGAACAGAGTCTATATCCATACGAATCATGTAATCTCGGTTCCATCAATTTGGTAAATCTTGTAAAAAGAAAAGCTGATGGAGAATACGAGTTTGATTGGCAAAGATACGAAGAAACAATCAGAAAGACAACAAGATTCTTGGATAACATTATTGATGTGAATCATTATCCTGTAAAAGATATTGACATTGCATCAAAAGATTCTAGAAGAATTGGATTAGGTGTAATGGGAGTTGCAGATCTATTGTACAAATTAAAAATCCCGTACAATTCCAAAGAAGGATATGAGCTACAATCAAAACTGTCAGAAGCATTGAGTTATTACTCAATGGAAGAAAGTGTAGCCCTTGCAAAATCTCGAGGTGAATTCCCGCTTTGTTCAAAAACAGAATATCCAGAAGGAAAGATTCCAATTGCAGGATATTATGAGAAACCAAAAGAATCACACTGCTATGAATGGGATGCACTAATTGAGAAAATTAAGAAACATGGAATAAGAAATGTCTTGACTACTACAGTAGCTCCAACAGGAACACTATCTATGATTGCTGATTGCTCAAACGGAATGGAACCAGCATTTGCTCTAGTGTTTGAAAAGAGGGTAACTGTAGGCAGATTCTTCTACACCAACAAGATTGTTGAAGAAGTACTCAAAGAATATGGCCTATACAGTGATGAACTCCTTGCAAAGATTGCAGATAACTATGGATCTCTAAAAGGAATTCCTGAAATCCCACAATGGATGCAAGATGTCTTTGTTACTGCAATGGATATTCACTGGGCAGATCACTTGATGGCTCAAGGAGTATGGCAAGATTGGATAGGAAATGCAATTGCCAAGACAATTAACATGCCTTATGATGTTACTGTAGAGGATGTAAAATCTACATATCTACTGGCTCATGAATTGGGACTAAAAGGAATCACAGTATATCGTGATGGTTCTAGACATAAGCAAGTACTTCACATGACAAGTGAAAATGCACAAAAAACATTTGATGTTATACCAAGTGAATATGTTACTAGATATGTAACAACTATGATTTCAAACCCATACATCAAATCTCAAGTACATAATGCACTTGAACTCAAAGTTCATGATGAAGAAATTACATCTGAACCTATGAGGCAAGAAGAAATATCTGAAGATCGTTTATGCCCGACATGTAAAAACAATCTTGTATTTGTAGAAGGATGCAGTATTTGCATAGAATGTGGATTCAGCGGTTGTACTTCTGGATGAAAGTATAGCATAGGAAACAAATTACAGTTATCAGAATATTACGATGACCGACGAGTGGTAAAGGCCCACGTGTTAAGGCTTGGTAAGTCAGGTGTGGATTCATCTAAACCACAAAACCACTCGTCATATCTTATCTTAATTAAATTAAGCATCAAAATTAACATAATAAAAGAGCTTCATAAGCTATACTGACACTTTTTGTAAACTTTTTTACTTCCTTTTGATTTCCAAAGTTGTGAATAAGAAGATTTTAGGAATATATGTTGGTATTGCAGTAATTGCTATAATTGGAATAATTACGGCAGTAATGATTACCCCAAATTCACAACCAATTACAAATCAGAAACATAATGAAAAAATTGGTCTTGTAATTAACACACCAAACTCATCCATATCATTGAAAGACTTGCATCAAATATACTCTGGCGCATCTTCTACTGGAATCGGAAGAAGCAATGTGTATCTATTTTGGAATATCATTGAGCCTGTAAAAGGAGAATTTGACTGGAAACAATCAGATGTTTTGATGAGTTATAATAAAAAAAATGATCTCAAAGTTACACTATATTTTTCCGTGATCAACGGAGAAACATTAGGACCTTTCCCAAATTGGATTGGAAAACCCTCTCTTAATACAATTGGAGAAGATAGACTAGTTAACGTTCTTGATGCAATCTTATCTCGTTATGATATTATAGATACAGTTGTAATTGCTGGCGAAACAGAATCACAATTTCGTTATTATGAACCAAATATTCCTGTATACAAAGAACTTTTCAACGGAATATACACCAAATTAAAAGAAAAACATCCTGATGTAAAGATAGGAAATGCATTTGCCTTACATAATGTACTCAATAAAAAATTGGAACATGTTGTAACTGACCTAGCACTTGGTGATTTTGTTGCTTTCTCATATTTTCCAGTTGATAACTTGAATGATATTGTCAAAACTCCACAAGAGGCTAAAGAAGATTTACAAAAAATATTTGAAATCATACCTGATAAAAAAATTGCGCTTTTTGAGATTAGTTGGAGCACATCTAATTTTGTAGGAGGAAATAATACATCTCAGAAAATGTTCTTGGAGAAATCATTTGAATTTTATAAAGAAAATAAATCTAAAATAGAATTTTTTACATGGTATAGACAATATGACAGACCTGACGGTACATGTATTATTGAAAAACCAGAAATCGGTAATGAAACCATTAGTATAGGTGGTAGTTCTAGTTTAGGAAGTAATGAGTATGTAATTGAACGATTAAGTCATTACATTTGTAGTTCCGGATTAGTTGATGTTAATGGAATTCCAAAACCTAGTTGGAATGAACTTAAAAATCAAATTCAAATGATTAACTAAAATGATCTCTCTAGTTTTAGCAGAATCTGCATTAGAACTTATTCCTTTGGAACTACAAAATCATCCTTCAGTATTATCACATGCACAAAAACTAGAAAAAACCCCATCTGAAATATTACTTGATAATTCTTGGCATTTTGCTGCCATGAAAGGAATTAATAATGAAATTAAACGAGGAAGACCAGATTTAGTTCATTTTTCTATATTAGAGGCAACTACAATTCCATTGTATTTACAAAATAAAATTAAAATCTATATTCACACAATTGATGATAGAGTAATTTACATTGGAGAAAATGTTCACATCCCTAAATCATATCATAGATTTGAAGGTTTGATTGAAAAATTATTTTTAGAGAAAACAATAAAATCTGATACTAGCATATTATTAGAAATCAAAGAAAAATCATTTTCTGAATTAATTAATGAAATAAAACCGTCAAAAATTATTGGTTTTTCAACCAAAGGAGAACTCAGATCATTTGAAAAAATCAGCTCTGAAATCTCAGATAATGCCTGTATAGTTATCGGTGGATTCCAAAAGGGTCATTTTTCTGAATCAACAAAAAGTAAAATAAATCACTTATTTTCAGTTGATAACTTGTCTTATGAGGCACACGTGGTAATTGCACGTATACTGTATGAGTATGAAAAAACCGTTTTTATGTAGGAAATTAAGTTTGTTTTCTTGTGCAGTCATAGTATAGCCTGGTTAGTATTCGAGGTTTCCAACCTTGTGACGCGGGTTCGAATCCCGCTGACTGCACTTTAAATCTAAAGAGAATCAATTTTTAGGTGCATTATGAATAGTCATTGTGAAACCAGCTCTTAGAAAAATTGCATTAGAAAGAATACATATTCTAATCAACAGTGCAATTTCTAATGCAAAAATGAACCCAAATCTTTCTCAACGACAAGCATCACTTGCACGACGAATTAGTACGAGGCACAAAATTCGTATGCCTTATGAACTAAGAATTGTTTTTTGTAAAAAATGCAAGTCATTTATAACACCAGGAATAAATTCCAGAATTCGTCTAGGTAGAACATCAGTAAAGTCGATTAGAATTTCATGTAATCTATGTGGGCATATTTATCGCAAAATAATACCTCAATCATAACTTGATAGTGGAATCAGGCAGTAAAATTGTGGTAAAATCCAGCGGAAAGATATTCTAAACTCTTTTTGTTTTCCTAAATCCTTAAGTTAACGTAAAGCAATAAGTAGTATGAGTAAAACATCAAACAAATCAAAAACAAAGAAAAAATCACAAGATAAAGCTAAATCGAAAAAATAGTCTGTTGTCCGATACAAAAATCTTTAGATTCTAAACTCTGCTTGACTAAATCCATAAGTTTACGTTAGACTAAAAATTCTCATTGAAGAGAGTTATTCAACTAGTTTTACATGTAATAAATCAAAAACAACCTTACACACATACTATTCTTCTAAAAGTTCCTTGATTTTTTGTAAAACCATACTCCAGCCCTTATCCGAATGTTCTTGTGTTGCCTTGTCTACAAAACCCTTTTGAGAAACTGTTAACTTTGTTGTTTTGTCATCTCCACTTAATTCAAAAGTAACCAAAGAATAATTTTCCTTCTTATCTTCTAGGCCTGAAAATACACTCCAGTATGTGTACTGGAATAATTTTTCAATCTCAAATTTTTTTATTATTCCTTTATCTCTAAATTTTTTTCCTTCCCAATTTCCTTGAAAAATTATTTTACTGTCGACTTTCCAGTCAGTGATTACTTTAGTTCCAAAAAGGTATTTTTTGATCATTTTTGGACTTGTTAATGCATTCCAAACTTTGGATACATCAACATTCATCTTTACCGTTTTTCTTACCAATAAATCATTTTTCATAATGAATGATCTGTAATATCATATATGAATTGGATGAAACTTGTCTAATGTTCAATGTCTTGAACAGCTACTAAAACAAGGAATAATCATAGTAAATTAGATTCTAAACTCTGTATTACAAAATTGAGTAGGTTTGGCATATCCTTGTTTGTAGTTTCTGTAACACGCTACAATTTAATTGAACAAAGTGGTAATAGAGATATGGGAACACTAGGTGTGATTGCAGGAATAGTAATAGGTGTAGCAATAATAATATTCTTAATATTTTACACAAATCTCTTTGAGGTCTCAAAGCCAGGCTTTGAGTCGTCTATGGATAATGCTAAGGAAGTAATCTCAAAAATAGAGAGTAAAGATGTTGTAAAAGAAGCTGAAAAGATTACAGAACACATTAGAAATGCAACTAGTAAAATTGAAGTAAAAAACCCATTAGAACCCTAAATCAAAAACTGACAAATAGATTTTTTCTAATTGATTTTAATTGGCAATCATAACTTGACAGTAGAATCAGGCAGCAAAGTTTTGGTAAAATCTGATGGAAAGATGTTCTAAACTATAAATTCTTACGTTAATACAATATTTTGAGAATTATTGAATTATAACAGAATTTTTTACAAAAATAAACAAATGTTATGAATTTGCAGAATAAGTTCTTTTATTAGTTTGATGTAATAAAATAGTGATTAATCCTAACTCGTGGTATATTTCAATGCACATTGATAGACTCAATCGAGAGCTACTTGTTGGATGTATAAAACAAGAATTACAAAAAATAGAGCAACAACCAAAAAGTAATACCGATATGAACAAGATCGAAGATTAGATTCTAAACTCTTTTCGTGCCTAAAATTATTTCATTTGTGAGCCGATCATTTCATTTAAAATTGGTATAATTACGGAAAGATAGATCTCAACTTTAATACTCTGAACCTAATCTTGCATTAAATATTATACATCCTAATCCATTTTTGTTGAAATCATCTAGGAACTGTTTAAACAAAAATTACACAGCGTGAATATTAAAAGATGGGAACCTAGGGAAATTACTTGTGAATATTGTATGTAATTCAATACACATACTGCCCCTTAAATTAATACAAAATTAAAATTAACTATGAAAGATGCAAGTGTAGTCAAAACTACCAATAAAGAAATACCTACCACCACAAAAGCAATGCTACAATTAGAATTGGCTGAATTAAAAAACAAGACAATTGAAGAAAAACGACTAAAACTTGCACTGGATCTTCGTAAATTCTAGACTCTTTCAACAACAAATTCAATATTCCAAATTAGGCTCAATCATCAGGAGTTATTCTTTATAGTTTCAGATTTTAAATTGGATAAATGGCTGTCCTTTTTTGATACATACTAAAGATAATATCTATTTTTAATCATTAGAAATCATGAGTGAAATTTGTTTCTGTGACTGCCATTTGGATGATGTTTTACTTTGTCTTGATTGTGTAGAACAACACCGTCAGAAATAGTTTTACATGTCTTGTATTATGCTAGTGTTTTAGGTATCAACTAATGATTTTTTGTAGGTGTCTTTTCCCTCAAGAATTAATTGTAGTTGTTCAATGATAATATTATGAATCATGATTTCTAAAGAATTTGACGAATGCGCTACTATCTGTTGATTGTGTATGATTTGTTTTTC
The DNA here is from genome assembly GCA_050749345.1 of Nitrosarchaeum sp. Lineage (GTDB taxonomy): Archaea > Thermoproteota > Nitrososphaeria > Nitrososphaerales > Nitrosopumilaceae > Nitrosarchaeum. The sequence continues at coordinate 10,927 of JBOGRE010000221.1, forward strand.
TAGTCTTTCTCGTATTGCTTGGTCTTCTAAGATTTGATGTCTCAATGAAAATGCTTCTTTTTGGTTCTTGACATAGATTTGGAGCCAGTAATAACCAGTTTGGCTATCATCTATTTCTATTTCAGTTATTTTCATACCATTGTTTCTCTAATTCCTATTTTATCAGTTGGAACGAAATGAGTTATCCACAACATAAAAGTTAGACACGACCTACAAATAAAGATGGTCTAGTTTGAAGCACCATTGATACATAATTTCACCACTTAGAAATGAATTTGTGTTATATTTTAGATCGTAGTGATAAAAAGTTCAAAAGATTAGATTCTGATCTAATTTTTTACGCTGAAATATGTTTAACAAACTAGACACAATACCTCAATGATTTATAAGACGATTCCAGATTTTTTTACTTTATGGCAAAGGTATACGATGTCCCCTCTGATGTATTGATTAGTAGGTTAGCATCTATTTTAAAAAATGAAGGCATTCCTGCTCCTTCTTGGATTCCATTTGTAAAGAGTGGTGCTCATGCAGATAAACCACCACAAGATAGAGAATGGTGGCATACACGATGTGCATCATTAATGAGAAAAATTTACTTGCACGGTCCACTTGGAATTAATGAATTAAGAAAAATTTATGGTGGTGGAAGACCATCTGGATATGGCGCTGCTCATCATAAAGATGCTGGCGGTGCAATAATTCGTAATGCAATTCAAGGATTAGAAAAACTTGGATACATAGAGAAAGTTGAGAAAAAAGGTCGTGTTATTTCAAAACAAGGAATGCAAAAATTAGATAGATTATCAACAGAAATTCTAAATGAACTTATCACTGAAAATCCTCAGCTGAAAGTATACTCTTAGATTTAAAATGAGTTTTCCTGAATCAACTGATCCTCATGATAAACAAAATCATGACCCAACTATCCAAAAAGAACAAATTCTCAAACAGATACTTTCACCAGAAGCAAGAATGCGATTAAATAACATCAAAATGGTTAAACCTGAACTATCAGATCTTGTAGAGCAGTATCTTATTGGAATTGCTACCCAAGGAAAGATGAATTCTCAGATTAATGACAATCAACTCAAGCAAATTTTGTTATCAATTCAACAACCAAAACATGATTTTAAAATAAACCGTATCTGATCTTAGAGAAAATATAATTAGGGGTTAGACTAGAAATTATTCATGAAAGGAGTAGTTTATGAAGAATATGCACCTGATGATAATTTCGCAAAAATTCTAAAAGTAAAAGAAATACCTGATCCAAAACCTAAATCTGATCAAGTAGTTTTCAAGGTTAAATCTACTGCTCTAAATTATAATGATATTTGGGGAATGAGAGGAACACCAGTGCCAGTTCCATTACCACACATTTCTGGTTCTGATGCAGCTGGAGATGTAATCGCAGTTGGTGAAGATGTAAAAAATATCAAGGTTGGTGATAAAGTAGTTTCACATTCTAACATGTCATGTAGAGTATGCAAAGCATGTACTGATGGTAGAGAATTTGATTGTGTTAATAGAATAATCTGGGGATTTCAGACCGGTCCAAATTGGGGGGCGTTTTCTGAAATTACACATCTTCCCGAAGTTAATATTTCAAAAATTCCACAAGGTGTAAGCTATGATGAAGCAGCAGCTGCCTCTATGACTCTTTTAACATCTTGGCATATGCTAGTTGGAAGAGCAAAGATTCGACCAGGACAAACCGTATTAATTATGGGCGGAGGCTCTGGAGTTGGAAGCTTTGGAATTCAAATTGCAAAGTTATACAATTGCGATGTTATTGCAACTGCCAGTCCTGATAAATTAGATAAATGTTTAGAATTAGGCGCAGATTTTGCAGTAGATCACAGAAAAGAAGACTGGTATAAAGAAGTAAGAGCAATTTCAAAAGAATTAGCAAAGAAAAAAGATGAAGCACCAGGAATCGATGTATCATTTGATCATATTGGTCAAACTCACTGGAATCAACAACTTACACTACTCAAGTATGGTGCAACATTGGTATCATGCGGTGCAACAACTGGATATGATGCAAAAACTGATCTTAGACATGTATTCTTTAAAGGAACAAACATTCTTGGTTCAACACAAGGAACCAAAGCAGAATTAGATCAAGGTTTGTACTGGATGGGTCAAGGTAAAATCAAAGCAGCAATAGACTCTGTTTATTCATTTGAACAAGCAGCAGAAGCCCATACTAAGATGTTAACTGGAAAAGGACTCTTTGGCAAAATCTTAATCAAGCCTGAAGGCGTCTAGTCATTTAATGACACACCTTTTTCGAAGTCTTATTTTTGTGCCTGGAAACAATTCTAGATTTTTAGAAAAGGCGAAAAAACTTCAAGCTGATATAGTGTGTTTTGATCTAGAAGATTCTGTCCCTAATGAAGAAAAAAAAAATGCTAGAAAACTAATTCAGACTGCATTACAATCTCACTCGTCTTATCTTGCTTCAATTTTTGTTCGCACGAATTCTCCAAAATCTGGAAAAATTCCTGATGATCTCAAAGAAGTAATTCAAAAAGGAATTGATGGAATTGTAATTCCAAAAGTAAACAACGCTATTGAAATAAAGAAAATCGAAAAAAGTCTTTTGTTATTGGAAAAAAATCATAAACTAAAACCAATCCAAATAATTCCTTCTATTGAATCAGCAGAAGGAGTAGTCAATACTTACAATATTGCATCTTGTAGTAAACGAATACCTGCAATTATTTTTGGAGTTTTTGATCTATTAAATGATTTAGGAATTGAATACACAAAAGATTCTGAAGGTGGAAAATACTCTAGAGCAAAGATTCCTGTAGATGCAAAAGCAGCAGGAATATCTGCCATTGATGCTATTTGGCAGGATCTTAATGACATCAAAGGACTTGAAAAAGATTGTAATATTGGAAAAAGTTTAGGCTATACCGGAAAAAGTATTATTCATCCTGACCAAATTTCTATAACGCATAAAATTTTTTATCCTAGTAAAACGGAAATTAAATGGGCAGAAAAAGTTTGCAAATATTATTTAGAATCCACAAAGAAAGGAAAAGGCGCGACTACCATAGATGGAAAAATGATCGATGAGGTTCATTTCAAACAAGCCAAAGCATTACTTGAAATTATGAAAAATAATTCTATACATTAGTATTTCAAAGAATTCTTTCACAAATAGATGTTAATCAATCGGTTACGTTGATACAAGTACTTTTATCAAATATTTTTTTATTTATAATCCCTTGAATCGTAATCTCATTTTTTTTCATTCCTATTTTGATTTCATCAAAAACACATCTGTGCTTTAATATTTTTTTACTTTCACTAAGAACTTTTCCTGATTCTAAAATTAATCCATTTATTATTAAATTTTCAATTTTTCTATATCCTGATGTTTTTGGAACTTTGGATTCATTTAGAATTTGAGGAATAGTTAAATCATTATCAAAAAGACAAACTAGTATTCTTCTAGTTTCAGAATCTCCACATGATTCTAATATTAAATCAATTAATTTTTGGTCAATTATTTTAACAGAATAATTCTCATTCATTTTTTTTATTTTGATAATTTTTTTAATACAATCATTTTCAAATTTATTTTTATCAATATTAGAAATATTTTTTAACATATCATCAAATTTATGAAAATATTCAATTGAGAGCTTTATTGACATTCCATGCTCTAAGAATAGTTTTCTTTCTAGGTTTTTTAGATCATCCGAATTCAATTTCTTTTTAATTACATGAGATAGTGATGTGGAAATCAACCTGTCAATTCCAGCCATTATCAAATTACTAAAAATGCAAAATATTAAAACATGTTTCATTAAGCATGACTGTATATGCAACGTTCTGTTATTGTAATTGATGATGATGAAGATACTGTTCGATTATTCAGCGAATTTTTGGAAGAAAAGGGCATTAAAGTAGTAGGGAGCGGCTATGATGGTGTTACAGCTATCAAACTTTACAAAGAAAAAATACCTGATGTTGTACTAATTGATATGATGATGCCCAATGGAAGTGGATTTTATGCAATTAAAAAAATTCAAGAAATTAATTCTAAAGCAAAAATCATCGCTGTTAGTGGTGATAGTAGTTATTCAACCCAAGAAAAACTAGGAAAATTAGATATTCCATTGATCCAAAAACCGTTTAAGATGGAACAAATTCTTTCTGTAATTAATGCATAGATATTTCCCATATTTGAAACATTCCTATAATATTATATTCTAATCATCATACAATAATTTTGAAGTTAATTATGAGCAAACGTATAACAATAATGATCGATGAAGATCTAGACAAAAAATTAAGACTTCGTCAAACGAAATTAATTTAACACGATCAAACTTCGTACAGCTATTCTAAGATATTGAATAAAACACTTAGAAAAGTTTTAAAGTAATTTTTGTATATTTTAATACTATCTCTTATCTAACTTTCCGAATAGAATAAAGATGTGTTATTGTATAATACTAGTGATTCAAATTGATTAACTTACTTGATTCAACTGTTGTAATCACCAGAATGTTTGAATCTGGAAAATTTGATGATATGTTAAATTATTGTACAAAGATACTAGAAACTAATCCTAATGATATGGTAGCTTTGCAAAATTCTTCATTGGCTTTATTGCATTTAGAAAAATTTGAAGATTCAATTATTTACTGTGATAAAGTTTTAAAAATAAAGAATTTTGATATTTATGCCTTAAAAAATAAAATCCATTCACTTGAAAAATTAAAGAGATTCGATGATGCTTTAACATGCTGTAAAATGATTCTTGACATAGACGGTAATGACATGTGGACACTCAATAGTATGGGTTTATCATTAAATGAATTAGACAGACATAAAGAAGCTATAGAATTTTATGATAAAACACTAAAACTTGATGACAAAGATATTACTGCATTGATGAATAAAGCTATCTCTCTAAATCATTTAAGAAATTATATTGAATCTATCGAATACTATGATAAGGCACAATTGGTAGATCCCAATCTACATGAAGCATCAATTGGTAAATCTCAAGTATTTGAAAAATTAGGTATGGAAGATGAAGCATTTTTAGCTGCACAAGGAGTTTTAGTTAAGGACATGGAACAAATCAAAATTGATGCCAAAAAAAATAAATGTTCTGTTTTTCATCAATACTGTCAAAATGAGTTTGAAGAATTAACAGATAAAAAATAAATTTTGCAATAACAATAAAATCAATTTATATAAAGAAATTTTACATAATAAATGATGTTTACTGGAATAGTTGTAGGTATTGGAAAAATTGAGAAAATTTCAAAAAATACTAAAAATAGAAGTGCTATTCAAATTACTGTAAATTTAGGAAAACATGCAAAAGGTTTGAAGATTGGACAAAGTGTAGCTTTGAATGGAGTTTGTCTCACTGCTACAAAATTATCTAAATCTAACTGTATTTTTGAAATGATAGAAGAAACTACTCGTAAAACTGATCTAGGCAATCTAAAACCTAACGACATTGTTAACATTGAGCGAAGTTTAAAAATTGGTGAGAGATTAGAGGGACATTTTGTTTTAGGTCATGTAGATGGAGTTGGTACTATCATAAAAATACAAAATAAACCTAAAGAAGTGCAAGTTTGGTTTAAAGTTCCAAAAAAATTATCAAAATATGTTGTAAAAAAAGGTTCAATCGCAGTTGATGGAATCAGTTTGACAGTAGTAGATGTTAAAAATAATCTTGCTTCTGTATGTTTGATTCCTCATACAATGGAAATAACTAATTTTAAAACAAAGAATGTTGGTGATAAACTTAACATTGAAACTGATATTCTTGGAAAATACATTTTAAAATAAAATCATTCTTCTACCACTTTTATGGTAATTACCAATATTATAGTAAACTTTATAATCAGTTTACAGATATTTTTTATGTATGTCACTTGAATCAGGGCTTGAGTCACTAAAACGAGGCGAGTTTGTATTGTTATTTGACTCTGCAGGAAGAGAAAATGAGATAGACATGGTAGTTGCTGCAGAATTTGTAACTCCTGAACATGTTGCAAGAATGCGTCAACATGCTGGAGGTCTTTTATGCATTGCAATTGATCATAATTTTGCAAATTCTTTAGAATTAAGATACATGCATGAAATTTTAGCAGAGTCACCAATCTCAAATAAAGAAATGATCATGGGACTTGCACCATATGGTGATCACCCAACATTTTCAATTTCTGTTAATCATTATCAAACTTATACTGGCATAACAGATAAGGACAGATCACTAACCATCCGAGAAATGGCAAATATTTTTAGTGTTGAAAACAAAAAGAAAAAATTTGCTTCTTCTTTCAAAACTCCTGGGCATGTTCCATTATTAATTGCATCAAAAGGATTATTGGCAAAAAGACATGGTCATACTGAAATGTCTGTTTATCTTACTCAAATCGCAGGTTTAATTCCTGTTACTGCAATTTGTGAAATGATGGATGCTGAAACTTATACTGCATTATCTATTGATAAAGCAGAAAAATATGCAAAACAAAATGCAATTCCATTAATTAATGGTAAAGAATTATTAGAATTTGCCAAGGTGCATTAATCTTGAATATTGCTATAGTGGTTTCGGAATTTAATGAAGAAGTGGCATCTAGGATGTTTTCTGTAGCTGAAGAAAAAGCAAAAATGATGAAGTTGAAAATAAACTATACCTGCAAGGTTCCAGGAGCATATGATATGCCAATCATAGTTGATGCATTATTAAGAAAAAAAGATGTTGATGGAGTAATTACTCTCGGTGCTATAATTAAAGGACAAACAAAACATGATGAAGTAATTGCTCATTCTACAGCACATGCATTAACTGCTTTATCAACTAAATATCAAAAACCAGTCACTTTAGGAATAACTGGACCTGGAATGCAGGAAAGACATGCATATGCTAGAATACGACCTGTAGCAGAACGTGCAGTTGAAGCAGTTGTAAAAATTTTCAACGAGCTCCAAAGGATTCAAAAATGATTCAACTTAGTATATTGAAAATAAATGGCTATGGACCTTGGACTCTAACCCTGGGTAGTGACAGAGAATATGCACTTCAAATGCTTCAGGCATCATTATACAAAGAGATTCAAAAATTATTCTCAGAAAAAAATTGCCTTGTTTTCTTAAATAGGGCAGACGAATTTTTTGTAGTTTCTAATGGATTGACATTAGAGGATCATATTGAGATTCAGAAAAATCTTGAAAAGTCCTTTGATGTCAGACTATCTATATCAATAGGATATGCTGATTCTCCATTTGAAGCAAATCTCAAAGCATATGAAGGAAAAAAAAATGAGACTTTTCTAAACAAAGAATATTCTATTTTCGGTTTTATTAATGGAAAATTTGAACAAAAAGTTTCAATAATGCACTTTGATGTAGAGAATCTTACTTCTAAACTAAAAATAAATTCTCCTTATGAGATCACTTTAACAATTTTTAATTTATATGCAAAAATGTCAAAATTTTTTCTAAAAAAAAATTCTCTTACATTTTTTATGGGCGGAGATAATTTTATGGTCGTTGCAAATGATGATGCTAAAAACTCTGTAAGAGACTTCATTAAATTAATCGAAAAAGAAGATAATATTACTTTGAATTGTGGAATAGGCAATGCAAGAACTTCTAGAGATGCTGTAAAACTTGCAACTGAATCTCTTGATACAATAAGAAAAATTAGAGATTCTGGTAAAGAAAAACCTAATGTTTATGAATTATCATGCTAATCAAAAATGCAAGTATATTACTAGGTAAAGAATTAGACTTTGTTTTAAATACTAACATAAAGATTCAAGATCAAAGATTCAAACGAATCCAACCTAATTTGGGAGCTAATGTAAAAGAAGAATCAATAGACTGTGAAGGATTATTATTAATTCCTGGATTTGTAAATTGTCATACACACATAGGTGATTCTATTGCAAAAGATGTTACACTGAACAGTTCAGTTGACAAACGAATTCATCCTATATCTGGTGCTAAACCAATAATTTTAAAAAATACCGATAAAAAATATCTTGCAAGTTTTATGAAAAACTCTTGTCATTCCATGTTACATAAAGGAATTACAACTTTTGTGGATTTTAGAGAGGGTGGAATTGAAGGAGTTTTACTGCTAAAACAAGTTCTGTCTGAATTGCCACTACGTTCAATTATTCTTGGAAGACTCGAATTCTATCAAGGATCAATTGAAATTAAAAAAAATATTTCTTTGCCTAGACATAAAATGGATGAACTTGCAGAATTACTAAAAAAATGTGATGGTATTGGGATTAGTGGAGCAAATGAAAACAGTTCATCAGTGTTAAATTATTACTCAGGCACACCTAAAATTCGAGCAATTCATTCATCTGAGACAAAACAAAGTGTTTCTATATCAAAGAAGATCACTGGAAAATCTGAAACTGTACGTGCCTTGAATCTAAAACCCCATTTCTTGGTACACATGACCCATGCATCATTAGGCGATATACATGCTGCAACGAAAAGAATTCGTGGAATTGTGATTTGTCCTAGAGCAAACGCCGCACTTGCTGAAGGAATTCCTGACATTGAATTGATGAAACAAGCTGGTTGTACAATAGCATTAGGTACTGATAATGTAATGATAAATTCTCCAGATATGTTTAGAGAAATGGATTACTTGTGGAAAGCAACTATGGGTATTCATAAGAAAAGAATTAATCCAAAAGAAATTTTAAAAATGGCAACTGTAAATGGTGGAAAAATTTTAAGAAAAGATATCGGAGTAATTGAAAATGGTAAATTTGCAGATTGTATTTTCATAGACAAACATGCATTGGATTTAGAGCCAATGCATAATCCACATGCATCTATTGTACATAGAGCAT
>JBOGRE010000222.1:0-3403 GCA_050749345.1 Nitrosarchaeum sp.
ATGCATGTGGGAATGGTTACAATTGATGGGGAAAAAATGTCAAAATCACTTGGAAACATCAGAACTATAAAACACGTCTTAGATAACTGGGGACCAAACATAATCAGATTATTTTGTTTATCAGGGCATTATTCAAAACCAATAGACTATTCTGAAGAATTGCTAAAAGAGAACCTTACAAAATGGCGCCAAGCTGAAACATGTTATTATGAATTGATTCATGCAAATAATGCAAATCATGACAGTAAAATTAAATCAATAATTGAAGAGACAAGTAATGAATTTGATAGTGCATTAGAATCTGACTTTAATACACATCTTGCACTTTTGGCATTTTTCAAACTTGTAAAGGAAATAAATTATTTAGCCGCCGAAGAAAAGTTGGGCTCAAATGACACTAAGATCATCATTTCGGAGTTTGAAAGAATGCTTGAAATTTTAGGATTATCTATCCCAAAGATAACCTCAGATGAAAAACTAGAAATCAATGATTTGATCACATCTAGAGAACAATTAAGAAAAGAAAAGAAATTTCAAGAAGCAGATAAAATTCGAGACAAACTCAACGAAATGAATATTGAATTAATTGATCATAGAGGAAAAACAATTTGGATACGAAAAGAAAAGATCAAAGCAGATGTCCAATAAAACACCAGCATCAAAAAAATCAGCATTTCATTTATTTGGAAATTTTAGGCATAAATCATACAGCCTTATTTTCCAAGTGTAACTCGGGATAACAGTTGCTACGCCAGTACAAATAGAAGAAGAGATACAAGTAAACATGTCGTTATTTTGTGAAAAATGCAATAATAGAAGACTGCCAAAATGGATTAAAGAAGAAAACAAGACGCAGTGGCTTTGTGAAACTTGTGGTAATTACGTAGATGGTGAAAACAATATCATTCGTCAAAGCATAAAAGAATTTTAGACACTCTAACAAAAATATACTACTTTTTTGCTGCACTAACTAGAGAGACCACATCTCTGTCCCTTAGTTGATAGTCCACAGGCAATCTTAAATTATATCTCAAATCTTTTCCATAAAGCAATCCTTTGGTAAGATCAGTGTGGATCTCCTTTGCAAGATCAGCAATTGTTGCTCCTGCCTTAAGTAACATCAAATCAGGTAACACACGACCTTTTTTATCTGCAAGGTGCTTCTCATCAGCTACGGGGTAAATAGAGTTCATCTTTAGAAGTTTGAAGACTGCTACATTAATTGCAAATTGTACACCAGTTCGCATGTATTCACCCATTATTCCTTTTTTTATGAAATCCAATGCGTTGGTTTGTTTTTCATTTAGTTCCCCAGATTTTATTATTTCAAATTGTTCTGACCCAGGAGAATATTTGATCAATCCCTTTTGTTCGGCTCTTCTTAAACTAAATTCACTGTCACCACTAACAGGAATTATAATGGAATCATTGTAGCGTTCTCGTAATCTGGCAAAATTTTTGTCTGCACCTTCAACATCTATTTTGTTTGCAACAATCAATGTAGGTTTTGAAACTTTTCTAATATGTGCAACGAGTTTTTTGCTGTCAACCATATCAAAATCATCAAATTCCTTCTCTTCTAGTCCAAGTGTAGTCAATGCATCTTTGACATGTATTTTATTGACACCAATTCCACGATACAAATCAGTGACAGCATCAACAATGCCAGAGCCAGTTCGGATTAATTTTGAAACTTTATCTCTATTTCCTTCTAAAATTTTATGATACCACATGATTAACTCCTCTTCAATATCTGCAAAATCAGATATTGGATCACCGCTTCCAATCTCACTGATTTTTCCAGAAGAATCAATACCACCGGAGGCATCAACTACATGAAGTAATGCATCTGATTGTGCGGCAATTGAAAGAAATTGATTCCCCAATCCTTTTCCTTTCCATGCATCCTTGATAAGACCAGGCAAATCAATTAATTCAACTGGGATGTATCTCCAACCTTCAACACATTTTGAATTATTTGGATTATCTTGTATTTTAAATTCTGGATGAACACATAAGGTAATTGCGTGTGCTGTTCCAGAAACAGGTTTTTTAGTTGTAAATGGATAAGAAGAGATTTCCTCAGAAGATAAAGTGGCAGCATTATAGAAAGTGGTTTTGCCAGTATTTGTTTTACCTATTAGTCCAAGTTTAATTGGCATGATTTGATTGCAATCTAAGAATATTTATCTCTGCCTAGATATCAGAGTTGTTAATTTTTTCAGTGATTTTTTCAAGGGATTGTTTTAGCTCCTTTATCGACCATTCAATGTCACTTGCATCTTTTTTTGAAATTTCACTTTTCCATTTCTCTAAAACAATATTTGCTATTTCTGAGCAATTGTAAAGCAGATTCCAGTATGGATGATGTTCTGCTGTAGCATATGCAAGCTCAGTGACATCCATTAATCCATTTTTAGCTCTTGCCAAAGCAGTAACGTTTTCACCAAAAACTTTTACAATGTCAGCCTCTAGATCTTTTTCAGATTTTAAAGGAGTATTATTTTTTTCATGTTTGCTGACTAGTTCAAGCAAATCATTGTAAAAAACATCAAAGGAGGTCATTTTTAGAATAGTCTCTGATGCTCTGCCAACATACATCTGTTGAATACAACTTTGATGCCTTTTTTTCTTGCCATTTCTTCGGCTTTAGTGTTATGAATTCCTTCTTGAAGCCAAATCACTTGAGGATTTTTCTTTATAGCTTCCTCTATAACAGGTAGCACTAGATCGGATGGCCTAAACACATCAACTATGTCGATATCACCATCAACATCAGAAATAGAACTATAACATTTTTTGCCTAAAATCTCATTAGTGGTAGGATTCACTGGAATTATATCAAATCCATTTTCAGAAAGATATTTTGGAACATAGTGTGCTGCCTTGTTATCATGTTTAGACATACCAATTACAACAACGTGTTTTAAAGAAAGAATACCTCTAATTTCATCATCATTGTAAGAATCATGTTCCATAAAAAATCTAAAGCATGGTGGAATATAATTTTTGAAATAAGCAAGAATTATTTGTAATATTAAAGAATTTACACGTGCAATTCATTTCAAATACAGTAATAACATACAATCATGTCAAAGAAATAATGAATAAATCAGTTCTAGTGACAGGTGCGACTGGATTCATAGGATCTAGATTGGTCAATTCCCTGGTTGAAAAAGAATATGGTGTGTCATCGTTAATTCGCAAAGGAAAAATTGGACATGTTAAATCAAAAAACATCATAGGAGATTTGACTGATTCTAAATTAGACATTCCAGATACAAAATTTGACTGTGTTTTTCATTTAGCATCACATACACCACTTGAAAAAAATAAAAAAATTTTAGAAAAAGTGAATTTAGGAGGGACAAAAAACCTTTTCAATCATATCAAAGACAAAACA
>JBOGRE010000223.1:0-12518 GCA_050749345.1 Nitrosarchaeum sp.
TTCTGCTATTCTTACTTTTGGTTTTCTCCAGGTTGATCCTCCTTGGTTTCGTTTTTTCTTGTTTGGGTCTTTGTCTGGTGTTCCTCCATGTAATTGTCCTAGTCCATCTTTTGATGTAATTTCGATATTTTGACGCTCTCCTATTTTACTCATACATTATTCATTTAATATACAAGTAGAAATTCATATCTATTACAATTCAGAATTATTATCACTGAAATTCCATTTATAAAATATCTAAATACTCAAAAATTTCAAGCCAATCTATGGAATGGTTTTTAGGTATTCCAGCAATTGCTCTTCTAGTATTAGGTTTGATTGGTCAAGCATTTGAAATGAGAAAGATTCGGCTCGCTCAAAATGAACTAACCTCAGCCAATATTTTCCTAGACAAGAAAAACTTCAAGTGGTATACAATGATCGGTGCAGGAATGATTATGTGGTTTGTAGCTGAGCGTAGCTAAACTGATCTATATAGATCATCTCTAAATACTAGAAAATCCAAGTATACTTAACGCGTGTTTTTGGGTAACGCCGGACTAAATCATGATAACGGTCCATGAATAAACCCTTAATGGCGCTACAGGTGAACAACCCGTAACGCCACTTTCACTTAATTAAAATTAATCTCAGATTTTATTTGATGAACTGCATTTATTGCTTTTCTAATGTTATCATTAGAATCTTCAATTACAATAATTATTCTTGAAGTCTCTTCTTGTGCATCCATATTCAAAATATTTAGCCCAGCTTCACCAATCTTTGCACTGGCCCTTGATGCTACTTGTTGTACTCGCCACATCTCATCACCAATTAATGTAATGACTCCTCGATTGTATGTAATTGATGCAAGTGGATCAAAACCAAGAAAATATTTTTCGTTTCTTTTTATATAATCCCCATCTAAAAACAATATTCTTGAAAATTCAACTCCGTCTTTTGTAAATGGAGACAATATTACATATTCACTGTATCGCTTGTCTTTTTCAAGTGATACTAGCAATTTTTGGGCCGAATTTGTTTCAATTTTGAAAATTGCACAATTTTTTTTCCCAGTAATTATCTTAATTGGGTGATCATTTTTGCTATCTGGAACTCTCTTGATTATAGTAGTCTTTGATGGATCTTTCATATTTGTAACAATAATTGGCATATCTACTCCATTTTCTACAATCTCTTTTATTGCAATGGGATCCAAAATTTTCATTCCAAACATTCCTGCCAGTCTTGCTTCATTGTATGACAGTTGATCTACTTCAGTCAATCCAGTTTCAACAATTTTTGGATCAGCAGATACTACAGAGCTATCTTTTTCAAAATCTATGCTAGTTTCATATTTTTTATTAAATAATATTCCAAGATCAGCTGCTGTCCTATCAGAACCTCCTCGCTCATACGTAGTAGCAATCCCCTCTAGAGTTTTACCTATAAAGCCACCCATTGTAACTACCTCGTTTTCTTCGACTAGTTTAGCTGTTTTTTCCAACTTTTCTCTGGATTTTGATGCAAGAAAATTTGTTGATTCTATATTATGATCTGTAATTATTGGCCAGTCATCATAACTTACTGCATCTGTCTTAATTCCATTGCTTTTTAGAATATAATTCATCACATGTGACATCAAAATTTCTCCTGAAAAAGCAAGTGATCGTGAACGTATCTCTTCGGCAAATTCTCTTTTTCCAAGTGCCTCATCTAGTGCCTTTTGCGCTTGTTTTAGGAACAAGTTTATGATTTTTTGACAATCCTCTTTATTTGCTGAATTTACTAATTCAAGAATTTTTAGATAACATGATTTTACGGAATCCAAAGTTGCTTTGGTTCCATTTTCCACATTCTTTCCTTGCTCTAAAATTACATCTGTAAGTGAACACTTTTTTCCATTCTGAATTGTGAGTGGCGCTGAAAAGACGGCAAGTACTTTGGAATCTTTCTTTAAATCCTTAATTCTATCAATAATTAGTGGAATTGAAATACCGTCAACACCAATTGCACTACCGCCAAACTTGGCTACAACTAGTTTAGTCATGGTGTTTTAACGAAATTAATTGGCCATCTATTAAGGATTGGATTAAATTTTATCAAATCAACTTTTTGATTATATTGTATGCGTTAATTGCACCTCTAGTTTCCAAGGGGTTTCGTTTTTGCTCTAATTTTTCTATGATTAATTTATCCAATTTATTAATATCTTCAAAAACAAACCCCTCTTCTCTGGCATTGTCTTCTTGTTCAAAATGCCCTTTTATTGGAATAAAAATTCCAGGTGTTCCGTACGCTCTTGCCTCATCAATAGTTGATTTACCTGCAAGAGATACTATGACATCAGCTGCAAAAATCATCTCATGAAGATTACTTACAAATCCCAAATTTCTTATGGAATCTCCAAACTTTTTGCTCAAAGATGGACCTGAAACAACTATAACATTTATGTCCTGATTTATTTTTGGTATAGATTCTAGTGTTTTTTCAATTAGAAAAAGTCCTGCATCTGTTCCTCCTATTGAAACAACTATTGTCTTTTTATCAAAAGAGAATTTTTTCCGAAGTTCTTCTCTGGAAGAATTTATTTGTCTTACAATGGGTCCCACTCGCCTAATATTTTCTTCATCAGGACCATTTTCTGGAATAATTATAGTGTCGCATTTCTTCATAATTTCTTGCATTGATTTATTCATCTTTTTTTCAATAAATGATGTTATTCCATTTACAAAATTAGTTTGCACAATATCTGTAATCAAAACTGTAGGTATTTTTTTATCTTGAGCAACAGTAAGCGAAGCAAAATCTTCATCGCTGACAACTAGTTTTGGATTATCTGTCTCAATAATCTTTGCAGCAATTTTTTTACATTTTTTATAATATTGATAGTAGTTCCAGAGCCATCTTGTTGAATTCTTCAGTATCCCGTTTTCCACAATAAACTGTGGAGGAATGTATACATCCTTGACTTTGAAATCTAAATTTTTTAGAATTTTTGCAGCTCCATTCCCTGTTACAAATTTTGTTGATATGTTTTCAAAATTATTTGCAATAGCAATGTCTCTTGTTACATGACCTAATCCTATAGGACTGGAAAAAAAATCTAAATCAATCATACCTATACAAAATTCTGATCAAATTTCTAGATTGTTGCTTGTCTCAAAGTTTAAATGGTTTTCATCAAGGAATGTTTCTGGGCTCATGGTCCAGATCGGTTATGACGTCGCCCTTACACGGCGAAAATCCAGGGTTCAAATCCCTGTGGGCCCATACTATCTGTCAGTCCAAGCCCTGAATGTTTTTGATGACGACCATCTTTTGGTACTAAAGATGAGCACAAATTATGAGCTGGTAGTTTTCCATATACAAGAGATTTTTTCATAATCAAAAATTATCTATCTTCATAATTTACTAAATATGTAGACCTAAGAACACTTGAAGTAAAATCTTCCAAAAATGATTCTTTTTTATACGTATATTGTATAAGAAATGAATAATTTTGATCACACTTAAAATCATTTTCTTCACCATAACAAAATCGCAATAATAAATTGATTGTGTCTGAAGTATTCCACATTTTGTCATCTTTATAAGATAATTCCTTTTGCAACAATTGAATTTCATCATAAACATGATCAGGTAAAATAATTGTGTAATGTTGAATTTGGGACATTATCTGGTATTTGAAAAAATGGTATATTACAACTAATTAGCTGTGTTGGTAATTTTTTAGCAGTGATGTCATATCAATGTTTTGTGTAATACTCAAGAATAATTCACCATGTCAGAAAATGGAATAAAAATTCATGAACATTTAGAAAAGTTCCAAAATGACTTGTCATTAGGAATAGAAGAATGCAGTCATAAATATTCACGAAATGGAACTATTTCTTGTATAATTTGTGGTAAAATAAAACATTCAATGATTTTTCACCAAATTTATGACCCTGTGTAAGATTACACAGCCAACAAAAAAATAAATCTGGTGTAATAGTGCAAAATTTGTTCTAACTCATACGTATTTCTTTCTAACCTCAAAATACTCTAATTAAATATCTGAGAAGATCATTCAAGTTATGTCAAGTCAATTAACTACAAAAAAATTTCTTATTGTTGCTTTGTTTGTGCTTTTCTCACTAATTTTTGTTGGTGGTGTCTTTGCAGTTACAAATGAAACTGCAATAGGCACAGGAAATGAATTATCCTATCCTTCGTGGTTAGTAATTGCATATCTTGCTGGGCTGTCGATGATAATTTTACCATGTACACTGCCACTTGTATTCATAATAATTCCACTTAGTATGGGTAAAGGTGCAAAAAAAGGCCTGAGTATGGCCATGCTATTTGGTGCGGGTCTTACTGTAACAATCTCGATTTATGGATTTGGAATTGGTGCACTGGGTCATACTGCAAACTTGGATCAGATTTCAGTTTACATGTTTCTAATTGCTGGCATTGCAGCATTTCTTTTTGGTTTATCACAGCTAAAATTATTTGAATTAAAATTACCTGCATACTCTGGAACTCCAAAATTTATTCAAAATCGCGGAGATTATTCAAAATCGTTTTTCATGGGATTGTTGCTAGGAAATGCCGGTGTTGGTTGCCCAAACCCAATGTTTTATTGGCTATTAATTTACATCGCAGGAACTGGCAATATGGAGATTGGTGCAAGTCTTGGTGCAGTACATGGGGTAGGAAGGGCAATTCCTTTAATTTTGTTATCTGTTTTGGCAATTATTGGAGTGAATGCCACAAAAGAAATTACTACAAACAGAACAACTATTGAGAAAATTACTGGATGGATGTTAATAGTGATTGGAGCATTTTTAATAATTAATGGTATTCCTGGTGGACATGAATGGTATGAAAACACATTTGTACATATTGCATGGAATAATTTAATTTCAATAACTTCACTTCCACCAGAATTTCATGTTGGTCAGCATACTCATCACTATGATATTCAAATGCCACAAGAATATGCTCCTGTTTTGTTTGGTATTCTTATCGTGTTTCCAATCATATGGTATTTTATTCGTAAAAAAACAACAACGACATGAAAGATCCAGTCTGTGGCATGAATGTTGGAGAAAAAGGAGACTCATTAGAATATAAAGGAAAACAATATCGATTTTGCTGCGCAAGTTGTAGGTGGGCTTTTGAGCAGAACCCTGATCAGTTTACAAAATCATGAAAGTACAAGTTCTTACTACTCCTGGATGCTCAAATTGTATTGTTCTTGAAAAGATGTTAGACCAACTAGGCATAAAATATGATTTGATTGATGTAACTGAAAAACCCGAATATTTAGAAAAATATCCTATATTTATTGCTCCTGGATTAGTAATTGACGGAAAATTAGAATTTACAGGTATTCCTAAAAAAGAAGATCTTGAAAAGAAATTTTCCTAGTTTCGCGAATGTTTTTTACTCTATATGTCATGGTATTTTCAAATGACTGATTTCTCTATGAATGAAAAAATGATTCTTGTGCAGTACGCAATTAAAAAATATGAAAATGAAGAAATTGTAATTGAAAAATTAAAGACAATTTTATCAGAAAAAGACATTCAAAGAAATATTGATACATTAATTGGAACACAAAGAGTACGAAGAATAGGACCTGAAATACTTCAAAACAACGAAAGCCATACTGAAATTCCTGATTTGCCAGATAATCTAAAGCCTGTAGTTGAGCAACTCTAGACTTTGGAAATTCTTTTTAATATGATACCAAGAAACTCTATAAGGTAAATTGTTAGAAGAAATCTTTGGTCAAATTGGTGATTTTATTCCTGTCCTCATTGCTGGATTTGGATTAACGCTTGGAATTCAACATGCTTTTGAAGCAGATCATATAGCTGCAGTAACTACTCAGCTTACAAATTCTAATACAGTTCAATCAAAAAAACAACTTGTCAAATCAAGTTTTACAAAATCATCATTACTTGGTGCATTTTGGGGAGCTGGACATACAACTACTTTGATACTTGTTGGTTTGCTAGTTTATGGTTTTACATTTACAATACAAAAAGAAGTTTTTTCTGGATTTGAATTTTTAGTTGGATTGATGTTAATTTTATTGGCAATTACAAGAATTACAAACAAAAGCATTCTAAAAATTAAACATAGACATCCTCATGAACATGGAGACGGCTCAATTCATTTCGATGAACACAATCATGATGATAAGAATCATTCACACAACCACAAGTCATATCTAATTGGAATGATTCATGGCCTTGCTGGAAGTGGAACCCTAATCGTTATGACTTCTGGAGCTATTCATAACATAACAACAGCTTTTATGTTCATTGGCATATTTGGAATAGGCTCAGTTATTGGAATGACCTTAATTGGAGGATTGATAGGTATTCCATTTGGTTTATCAAATAATATCAAAGCCAAAACAATAATGAGATGCTTGACAGCAACTTTTAGCTTTGTCTTGGGTATAACAATTGTATATCAAATTGGAATTACAGAGAATCTATTTAGATTTTAAAATCCTCGTAGTCCCTGAGGACGTATAATTTCTGGATGCTGTTTCATCCATTCTATTTTATCTAACATTTCTTGTTTGCCTTGTGGAAATGTGCCCTTGATTGTATATGCATTTGAGCCATGATTTGCCCTGAAGATTATCTCTTCTTTGGTTTCTATCTGGCTGATTAAATCATACAACTCTTCTAGAGATTCATCGTCATTAATTTGAATAAATGGCTCTCCAAACTTTTCTAAAAATTCTTGTTTGATTCCATTTTCTAAATAAAGAGTTAATGCTCCTACATAATTAGGAGAACAGGCATTAATTACTTTTGCAGTTCCTCTAATGTGTTCTTTAGAATAAGTTTTTCCACCCAATCCCAAAATTATCATACAAGACATAATGTAGCCTGCATCTTTTGCCTTGTTGACTGAATTGATAATTGTTTTTGCAATTGCACCTTTTGTTACTTTTTTTAAAACAATATCTGAACCACTTTCAATTCCCAAATAAAGCATGTCCAATCCGGCATCATGCATTTTCTTTAATTCCTCAGTGGTTTTCTTTAAAATATTCATGGGCATTGCATAACAAGAAATTCTTTCAAGGCTTGGAAACTTTTCATAAAGATATTTTGCAATTTTTACAATATATTCTGAATTCAGATTCAATGCATCCCCATCAGCTAAAAATATCTTTCTTGTATCAGGTAATTGTTTTGCCATTAAATCAATTTCCAATTTTACTTGATCCCATGGTTTTTCTGAATACTGTTTTGATCTATACATGTCACAAAAAGAACATTCGTTAAAGGAGCAACCCAATGTAACTTGAAAAATTAATGATCTTGCCTCTGAAGGAGGTCTATACAACGGACCATCATAGTTTAGCATCATTTCTAGTTCACAGGAATTGCATGATTGTGTTTTTTATACTTTATAATTCTAACAATAAATCCCATAATGCCTTTTAATTGAGGCATACCAGAATTTTATTGCTATGGTAAATGATCCTGATTCAAAAAGACTACTATGGTTTGTTTTTGCAGGCTCACGAGGGGGATTAAACCGTCTACGAATTATATCTACACTGAAAAAAACACCACTTAACACAAATCAACTAGCTAAAGAATTGTGTCTTGATTACAAGGCTATTCAGCATCACATTAAGGTTCTTGAAAAAAACAACATGATTACAAAAATTGGAGAAAAATACAGTATTATGTATTTTATATCTGCATTTTTGGAAGCAAATATGGAGACACTTGAAGAAATTGAAGGAAAATTGGATAAAAGTAAATAAAAGATCAGGAGTTGCTTCTCTCTAAATGGAATCTAATTCTCTAATGTTGTCTATTGTTTCAATTATTAATATGATAGTACTTGGAGTCTTGATTTACATTTTTGGAAAAATGTATGTAAAGACAAGAGCACAAATTCCGTTAGGGATGATTGTTGTTGCAGGCATGTTGTTTCTTCATAATGTTATTGGGGCATTTGCATACTTTTCAATGGATCAAATTTTTTCGCATGAAATATTTCCATACATGCTAGGAGTAGGTATTGCAGAACTTGCAGGATTGTTGATCTTTTTGAAGATTACTTTAGACTAATCTTAGTTTAATTGTAGTAAAAAATTAATAATTCTGTGTTAAAATATCGCAAATATTTTATGCTAAACAAAAATATTCTTATTGCTTTTGCAGCATCAATTATAATCTCTGCAATTGTTGCTCACATACTATCTGAGCAAGCAGATTATCTTAATACTACTTATACACTACTTGTTGATTATGTAATTTACTTTTCTACATTTGGTAGTTTGTATTATTTAGATAATAGAAAAAAATATTTGCTTGAATCTGGTCAGACTGATAAATTAAAACTAAAACATGATCTAATTAAAATTATAACTTCACTTGGAATATCCGAAGTTGTTTACACTATAGTGAGATGGTTCTTGCAATATTATTTTCTAACTTTACACTATGATGCTTATCTTGCTTCTATTGTATCGCAAGTTATATCTACGATAATTTACCTGGTAGTGATTAATCTGAGTGTGAAAATGACGAGGTTGTATAAAGATGGAAATTAACGTGTATGTAGATGGATCTGGTGGTCCCAATGGAGGATTTGGCTATTTTGTAAAAGAGACTGGTGAGTCTTTTTATGAAAAAAAACCAGAAATTACAAACAATCAGGCTGAATACATGGCAATTATTGCCGTACTGAAAAACTTTGCAGATTCCACTGAAGAGATTACAATTTTTAGCGATTCAAAAAACACAATCTCTCAGCTAAATCACGAATTTGCTATAAACAACGAAAAATTACGAGAACTTGCACGTGAGGCATAGAATATGATCGGAAAATTTTCTAAAATTACTCTTTTATGGGTTCCACGAAAAGAAAATTTAGCAGGAAAGATGTTAGGAAGCTAAAAAACAGAGATCAGAAATTTCTATGAATAACTTTATTATACAAAATCTTTAGTCCAAATTAACGTGGCCGAATCTGTTTTTCTCTCACCAAAATCTATAGCAATTATTGGTGCATCTGACAAACGAGGTAGCGTTGGAGCAACCATTACATCAAATATTATGAACGGCTTCAAAGGTATTGTTTTCCCTGTCAGTTCTACAAGACCCACTGTGTTTTACAAGACAGCTTACAAGAGTGTCTTGGATATTCCAAAACCTGTTGAACTTGCAGTAATTGTGATCAATAATCTTTTAGTTGCAGATGTTTTAGAGGAATGCGGGAAGAAAAAAGTTAAAGGTGCAATTATCATCACTGCTGGTTTTAAAGAAGTAGATGAAGAAGGAGCAAAAAGAGAACAGAAAATAAAAGATATTGCTAAAAAATACAAAATACAAATCATTGGTCCAAATTGTCTTGGTGTCATGAATCTTGATCCAAATACAATGATGAATTCTACTTTCCTTAAAATTACTCCAAAGTCTGGTAAAATTGCACTTGTATCTCAGAGTGGTGCAATATGTGCAGCACTAGTTGAAGATGCCAGTGCACAAGGAATTGGATTCTCTGCAGTAATTAGTATGGGAAACAAAGCTGCAATGAGCGAAGTTGATATTCTCAAGATGCTAGCTAATCACAATCAAACCAAAGTAATCGTAATGTATCTTGAAGATATGGGTGATGGTCAGGAATTTCTCAAAGTTTGTAAACATATTACTAAAAAACTCAAAAAACCAATTCTTGTTCTCAAATCTGGTCGTAGTCCTGAAGGTGCAAAAGCTGCAATGTCTCATACTGGAGCTTTGATGGGTTCTGATGAAATCTATGATGCTTTGTTAAAACAATCAGGTGCAATTCGTGTTGACACAATGGAAGAACTCTTTGATTATGCAGTTGCGTTTTCAAAACAACCTCTTCCTTTAGGTGGAGATCTTGTAATTGTATCAAATGCTGGTGGGCCTGCAATCATCTCGACTGACGCATGCTCTAAATTTGGAATTAAAATGGCCAATATTGATAGCATTCGTCCAAAGATTGATGCTGTAATACCTCCTTGGGGAAGCTCACGTAATCCTGTAGATATTGTAGGTGATGCTGATTTTAATAGATTCAGTAATGTTTTGGATCGTGTCTTAGCACATCCTAATGTGGGCTCTGTAATCTCAATGTGTACTCCATCTGGAACTTTAAACTATGATAAATTAGCACAAGTGATTGTTGCAATGTCAAAAAAATACAAAAAGACAATGCTTTCAAGCTTGATGGGATTAGATGAAGGAATCACAAATAGAGAAATTTTAGCTGCGGGTGATGTTCCATACTATACATATGCAGAAGGATCAATTAGAGCGCTTGCTGCAATGCTCAAGTTTTCAAATTGGATTAAAACACCGGAAGGAAAAATCTCTCAATTCAAAGTTGATAAACTAAAAGCAAAGAAAATTTTTGATAAAGTCAAAAAAGAAAAACGACCAAATCTTTTGGAAGAAGAAGGACAGGAAGTTCTCAAAGCATATGGATTACCATTACCAAAAAGTGCACTTGCAAAAACAGAAGCAGACGCCATAAAGATTGCAAAGCAAATCGGTTATCCTGTAGTGATGAAGATTGCATCACCACAAATTATTCACAAATCCGATGCTGGTGGTGTTAAAGTAAATCTAACAAATGATTCAGAAATCAAAGAAGCATTCAAGATAATTATTGCAAATGCTAAAAAATATAACAAAAATGCTGAGATAAAGGGAGTTCTTGTTGTCGAAATGATAAAAGGTGGTAAAGAACTGATCATAGGTTCTAAACTAGAACCTGGATTTGGTCCTGTTATCATGCTTGGAATGGGTGGAATCTATGTTGAAGTTCTCAAAGATGTTACCTTCAAACTTTCACCAGTTACTGATAAAGAAGCAGATGACATGATAGTATCTATTAAAACACAAAAAATACTTCAAGGAGTCAGAGGTGAAAAGCCATCTGATGTTGCAAAACTATCTGAATGCATTCAGAGATTATCTCAACTGGTTACTGACTTTAAGGAAATTAAGGAACTTGACATGAATCCTGTTCTAGTAATGGAGAAAGGCAAGGGTTGCAAGATTCTTGATGTTAGAATCGGACTATGATCGCAATTTATTCGTAAATTTTTATTTATACTGTTTTAGAATATTTATACAACCTAGACTGAATATTATTGTGGCAAATGTTGAGAAATTCAAGACCATAAGAACAGGCGAAGATTATATTCAAAGCTTAAGAGGAAGAGAACTCAAAATTTACCTTTTTGGAGAACTAGTAAAAGATCCAGTAGATCATCCAATGATTAGACCATCAATTAATGCAGTAGCAGAGACATATGACTTGGCTGTACGAGAAGAGGAACTCGCTTCTGCACATTCCTCAATTACTGGATTAAAAGTTAACAGATTTTTACATATTGCAGAAAGTGCACAAGATTTAGTTTTACAAAATAAAATGCAAAGAAAACTAGGACAAAATACTGGAACATGTTTCCAGAGATGTGTTGGAATGGATGCACTAAATTCTTTACATTCTACTACATTTGAAATTGATGAGAAACATAAAACAAACTATCATAAACGATTTTTAGAATTTGTAAAGATGGTTCAAAAAGAAAATCTTGTCATTGGTGGTGCCATGACTGATCCAAAAGGAGACAGAAGTAAAGGACCCGCAGAACAAGATGATCCTGATTTGTTTACAAGAGTAGTTGCTAAAGATGATAAAGGAATCTATGTTTCAGGAGCTAAAGCACATCAAACTGGTTGTATAAATTCACATTGGATTATCCTAATGCCTACAGTACGATTAACAGAAAACGATAAAGACTGGGCTGTTGTTGGTGCAATTCCTGCAGATGCTAAAGGTGTGACTTACATCTATGGAAGACAATCATGTGACACCAGAAGTATGGAGGAAGGAACTATTGATGATGGAAATGCAAAGTATGGAGGACAAGAAGCTCTGATCGTTTTAGATAAAGTATTCATTCCATGGGATAAAGTATTCATGTATGGTGAATACGAATTTGCATCAATGCTAATTGAGCGCTTCACTTGTTATCATAGACGTAGTTATGTCTGTAAAACTGGATTAGGTGATGTATTAATTGGTGCAGCAGCTACTATATCTGACTATAACGGTATTCCAAATGTATCTCATATTAAAGACAAGATTGTTGAGATGACGCATCTTAATGAGACAATTTTTGCTGCAGGCATTGCATCATCATACCAAGGACACAAAATGAAATCAGGTGTTTATATTAATGATGATATGCTTGCCCAAGTTTGCAAACACAATGTAACTAGATTCCCATATGAAATTAGTAGGCTTGCACAAGACATTGCAGGTGGGCTAGTAGTAACGTTACCATCTGAGAAAGATTTCAGACATCCAGTAGTAGGACCGTTACTCAAAAAATATCTCGTAGGTCGTAAGGGTGTTGATATTGAAAACAGGATGAGAATTTTTCGACTTATTGAAAACATGACCATGGGAAGAAATGCCGTTGGATATCTTACTGAATCAATGCATGGAGCTGGTTC
>JBOGRE010000224.1:0-13698 GCA_050749345.1 Nitrosarchaeum sp.
GTGTATAACCATCACATTCGATACTAAATTGGTCTACAATCACAAACCCTTTTCCAGTGTATCCTTCTTCATTATCGGATCTTGTGGCTACTGAATAGCTTTTCACTTGAAAGTTTTTGTACTCAAATGCTCTAAGATCAACTCCATCAGAAGACAGATATACAGTCACATCAAAGAATTTGTACTGATATTCTAATCCTGTATTCATTATATGTTTGTGTGCTTCATCAGCTGCTTGATACAAATATGGAGTTCCGCCTACATTTTTTTCTAACGTAAATGCAGGTTTGGCTCTACCTGTTCTTTCGCTACTGTCTCCTGATTTTGCTAATTTAGCAACTTCAAGTGTGGCTGTTCCAAATCCAGCTGTCTGACTAAATTGCTGGATAGGAACTATTTCAGTTCCATCTCTAAATGTAAACTCTACAGTAGGAGTGATGCCTTCTACAAATACATATTTAGCTGGTTGGACTGCAGCTGGTATTGCATCGGTGTTAACTATTCCAAAACCTACAAAAGATGTAATTGCAAATACTGTAATTACACTTAGAGTCGTCATAGTTATTGCGTTTTTGTAATTCATTAATGATGATGATAATTTAGATATTATAAGGTGGATCTCTATTCTCAACATATTGAATATAATGACAAGTAGTTCTCATAATACTATATAGACAAAGTTGTGTTTTGAAAAAGAGTTGTAGAATATTGAAATTAATTAAAATTGTTAAATCTAGAATAAAAATAAATAAGATGTATTAAAAAAATAAAAAGAAAAAAAGGTTAGACTTTGAGAATACCTTGAGATATTAGATATTGTAGTCCTTTGATATAGTCTTGATCAGTGATCGATCCATCTGCCCACCATTTTGCATTATTTCGAATCCAATCAGGAATTTTATAATCTGTTGTTTTGGTTTCGGTTTCTGTGTTTTTGACAGAATCATCATACTTCCAAAGAACTTGACCACCATAGGTTAGTTTTGACAAACCTTTTTTGTCCAACTCTACTACTTTGTCAGGTAGTGGTACATATAGCAAACTACGTGAAAATTCCTGCCCATCAGTTATCATCCAATGAATCATGTGAAGCATAGTTTTTGCTTCTTCTATGTTCTTTGATGATTGTTTTAGATCTTCATACACAAGAAGATATGAGAAACTTGCAATTGGGTATGAATTAGGACCAGGGGTATTTACTGCAGATACTGCAGACCAATCTCCTTCTGCTGCTGGAAGTCTATCCACAATACTAGCTATTGAAGCAGAGATACTATCTATAGATGGCTCAATGAATTTATTTTTATCACCATTTTGAACATATGCAAAAGTCATTTTGGTTTGATACGCATATGCTAGTTCAACGTAACCTATAGAGTATGTAGTAGATCTTATGATTCCTGCCACACCTTCGTTTCCTGCAGCAGCTAATCCTCTGGGCCATGGAACCGATTTTCCTTTTCCTATCTTTTTACCCCAACCAGGATCAGGATCAACTGTGGAAAGATAGTCAGTGAAAACAAATGAAGTTCCAGAACCATCTGAACGATGTACCACTACAATATCTTGATTAGGAAGGTTCAAGCCAGGATTAAGATCTTTAATCAAAGGATCATTCCATTTAGTGACATTGCCCATAAAGATATTAGAAATTAGTTTTCCTGTTAATTTCAATCCGCTATTGGGAATTTCAGGAATATTGTATGCTACTACAACTCCTCCTATAGTTTCAGGGAGATGTAATGTGTTAGGAGCTAATACTGTTTCTTTGGTAGTCAGTGGTGCATCAGAGGCTGCAAAATTTACAGTTTTCTCAATATGCTGTTTTACTCCACCCCCACTTCCAATTGATTGATAATTTAGATTTACATTGTCAAAATCATTATGATATTCAACTCTCCATAAATCAATCAGAGGAAATGGAAATGTTGCGCCAGCACCATTTACATTATACACATAACTTGAATTAGGTGCATCTGGTGCTGATTCGGCATTTACATTTAATGGTGCTACGATAGCAACCATAATTGCGATCATTAGCAATGATGTCAGTTTTGTTATCATTGAAAAAACATATTTTACAAATTATTTAGCAATAACAATCATAGATTACGGAAAAACAATATCACTCTATTTACTATATAGAAATCAAACTATAATTTAAACTCAAAATTAGAAAAATAGAACTGACAATTTCAATTTTTGTTAAAATGGTTTATTTACTTCTCTAGTAAACACGTAACTAGCCAATCCAACCATAGCTAGTACAAATACAGCAATAACTCCTATACTTAACAATGCAGGAATACCTCCTTCTGAAATTCCAGTCATCATTTCTCTAACTAATAAAACGGTATAAGTTACAGGATTAAGTTTTGCAATAGTTGCCAGCCAATCAGGAAGTAATTCTAGTGGAAAGAGTGCAGGGCTTAACATAAACAGAGGCATTCCAAGAAAATTAATCATACCCCAAAAAGTCTCCTGAGATTTTGCAGTGGCAGCTACTATAACAGAGATTCCAGAAAACCCTAGAGAAAACAAGATTACAATAGCCATTATTGGGATAATCATGAAAGGATTTGGAAAAGTCACACCAATTGCCAACGCAATTCCCACAATCAAACTAGCTTGTAATGCAGAAATTAAAGAAATTGCAGACATTTTTCCTAATGCAATTGAAGATCTTGAAATAGGAGATGCCAGTGCTTTGTTCATAAATCCATACCTTCGATCCCAAAGAGTATTGACTCCACCAAAAATGCTAGTAAAAATTGCAGTCAGAATAATCACACCAGGAGCCATAAACTCAATGTATTGTCCCTCATAACCAACTGATTGAATTAATGGTCGAGTTCCTGAAAAGGTATTTCCAATTACAATGATCCAAATTGCAGGTTGAATCAATCTGATTAAAACTCCACTGCGAGATTTTTTATATCGTTTTAGTTCTCTCCAAAAAATAGTATAAGTATCATACATTAAGGAATTCATGCACGTAACCTCTTCATTTTTGCGTGTTCTTGTTTTCTATTAAATCCATCATTGCCATCTCTTATTTCACGACCGGTGTAAGAAATGAAGACATCATCAAGTGTAGGTTGAGTCAATGATATAGAAATAATTTTAATTTGAAGATTAGAAGAAATTTGAAAAATTTTAGGAATTACTTCTGTTCCCTTGGATGCAAAAATAGTTAATTTATTATTATCTTTGTTGATCTTTTTTATAAAATCAATCTGGTGTAATTGAGACAAAAAGTCATCAGAATTTCCATTTTCAAATGTCAATGATATAATTTCATTACCCATTGCATTTTTCATATTCTCAGGCGAATCAATTACCTGAATCTTTCCATGATCAATAATCCCAATTCTGTCACATAGTTGATCTGCTTCTTCCATATAGTGGGTCGTAAGAAAAATAGTCATTTCAAATTCTTTATGTATTTTTTTGATATACTCCCAAATTTTTCTACGTGTTTGAATGTCCAATCCAACTGTAGGTTCATCTAAAAATAAGACTTTGGGACGATGTAATAGTCCGCCAGCAATGTCTAATCGTTTTCTCATTCCACCAGAATATGTAACCACAGGATCATTTTGTTTATCAGCCAATTCAATTAATTCCAAGACTTCATCGATTCTTTTATTGATTTGATCTTTTTGGATATGATTTATTCTTGCTTGTAAAAGTAAATTTTCCCTTCCTGTAAGATATTCATCAACTGTTGATTCTTGTTGCACATATCCAATGCTTTGACGAACCTGTTTTGCTTGTGTCTTTACATCAAATCCAGAAACCAAAGCTTTACCAAAAGTTGGCTTTAGTAATGTTGTAAGAATCATGATAGTGGTACTTTTACCTGCACCATTTGGTCCAAGAAATCCAAAGATCTCACCAGATTCAACAGCAAATGAAATATCATTTACTGCATTTACGGTGCCAAAAAGTTTTGAGAGAGATCTAGTCTCTACGGAATACAACACTTTAATTGCTTATTTCAATTATAAATTGCTAAGTGTTCAGAAAGCAATCACCTCATAAAAAATTTAAAGACCTTTTGAAGTAATTAGAACATGAAAGGGCTATGCCAAAAGTGTCATTCGTCAAATGTAGAGATAGCAATTGAAAAAGGAATCGCTATTTGTCAAAAATGCGGCAAAAGAACATAACATAAAAGTTATCGAGATTTTCAAAAAATCTGAAAAATTATTCTAATTTTTTATATTCCTCTTTTGTCATTTTAAGAATGACTTTATCGCCTACGCCCCAGATTTCAGATTTTGATATAATTTTGGAATGCACCAATCCATTGTTGATCTCAACAGATTCAAGTTCGTTTGTATCAGGATTTCTATGTAGTCGTTTTACTTTGCCTATTTTGTGACCATCGATGTCAACCACTGGAATTCCAGTTCGAACTGGGGGTCTACTAAGTAACAAAGTTTCCTCAGTGAATTTGTCAATGTAATCATTTGAAAGAAAATAGTCCTTGTTGAATCCCTGATGAATTGTGACTCCTGAAACGATTAGAGTGTGTTGGTTAATGTGTATATGTTTGACTTTGCCATACTCTATGCCTTCTCTATCTATGACTTTCTTTCCAACAAAGTCATCAGCTGTAGCCATATTTTCAGGCATGTCTTCTAGTTTAACTGACATGCAATACATTATTTAGATTTGTTTATCATACCAGATATCAGAAATTTCTAGCAATGAGGTTAAATTACTTGACAGAAATATTGGCTCATGGTAATTGAAGAGACACTATTTCGTGCAATTTTAAGCACGAAGGGCAGAAAAACTGGAAGGCGTCATTCAGTAATGCTTCGTGCTGTAAAATATAATGAAAAAATTTATTTTTCAAGACACAAGCCAGATGGAGACTGGTTCAAAAACGCCATAGCAACCCCAGATGTAATCATAGAATATAACAATTCAGTATATACAGGCAAAGCAAATTTAGTTAAAGACGAAAAACTAGAGCAAAAAATTTCTCAATTAAAATATCCCGGAGAGAAAAGAGCAGATGAAAAAAGAGTTACAATAGAAATTACACTATATGAACAATAGTAGTTAGACCCCTTCGTTCAAATTCAACATCATTTTCCATTTCACTAATGGTAACAGTAAAGGAGATCACATCACGTTGTTTTGCATTTGCTGCATGAAGTTTAAGGTGAATATCCATCAAATCAAATTCCTGAGTAGACAAGTCATCTTCATCTAAGAATGCCCCACATGTGGATTCAATCCTAAATCTATCATTTTTGAAATGAAAACCCAGTTTTGTTTTTCTGCCCTGTCTACCACTAGACTTTACATTAACATCAATAATTCCGGCTTTGGTCATAGTATAGCTTGATTTTCCATTTACAAAGACACCAATTTCAAACGGTTTTCCTGCGGTGGATTCAGCCATCTTTTGAATTCCATCATTCATTACAACATCAACAGCCTTTATTGTCTGAGCAACTTTTGCAATCCATTCATTTGTTCTTTCTATAGTTGCTCTAATTCCAGTGCGTCGTTTTTTGTCTTCATCTTCTGGTAGTTTATAGTAATCAACCCATGCTTCATAATCATGAGAAATATCTTTGATAAAATCCATACATGTTACTTTGTAGTCATTTACATTATCAGTTCTTTCTGAGGTATCATCTGTTCGTACACCATCATAATCCATTGGTAGTGCCAATAATAATAATTATTTTTACGTCTAAAAAAACTAATCCCACCATAAGATTAATGATTATAATGGGATTTCATACCATATACATATGATATTCTCAGAGTTAGTTTTGGATCTTCAACAGCAATTAAAATCAAATCTAGCACAAATTCGCTTTATGTTAAAGAAAAATCCAGCTACGGCATATGCCAGAATTGTAGAAATTGGAAAGGAAGTAGGCAAAAAATACAATATCAAACTAGTTGTAAATTTTCCAAAGGCAGGAAGAATAGAAGAATTCGACATGTATGGTAAACGAGATCTTAGTTTAATTATTGATTATGAAAAAAAGAGATTCCCAATCAATAGAGAATTGATCAAAGAGAAAGCAAAAGAAATTTTGGGAGACATACAAGTTCAAGATGCCTACATGTATGAAAATAAAGAAGGGGTAAGAGTATATTCAGATAATTGGAAAATAGACATTCTTCCCCATTCAGTCCATATTTGGACTGAGTTTGATGAAAAGGTTACAAAGTTTTGTGATTGGCTAATGGAAAATGCATATGAAATGAAAAGTAAAACAGGATAAGGTAGGTATAGAATTTAAATGGATTCTAATTTTTCAAGCAAACCGTGAGCTTCATAGTTATTAGGTTCTAGTGTTATGATTTTTTTACAACAATCTATTGCTTCATCTTTTTGTTGTAATGAAAGATGAGCATTTGTTTTTAGTGTCAGAGTCTCTACATCATCATGTTTTATCTCCAAAGCCTTTTCAAAATATGCAATTGCTTTTTTTGAATCTTCTAAAATAAAATAAATGCTCCCCATCATAAACATGTAATCAGAATCAGCAGAAAATTTGTCTGATAAACTTTTTCCAAATTCAAGTGCCTCAACATAATCTCCATTTTTAACTAATTTTTTGAGGTGTCTTTTTGGATAACTAAAGAGACCTGTCATTTCATCAACTGAGTTTTCATTAAACTCGAATAATTTGAATGTAGGACATGAAAAATATTGTTTTTAATTGTACCAAGAGTCAGACTCGGAACCTTTTGATCCTGAATCTTGAACAGTTTGTGGAATTTTCATTATTCCCTCTTTAATCAAGAATTGGATTCCTTGAACAAATGAATTATCATCAATTGAACCATCTGCCCACCATCCGGCATTCTTTTTAATCCAAGATGGAATTTGATTACTTCCTGAACCTGAACCTTGAGCAGTCTGTGGAATCTTCATTATTCCCTCTTTAATCAAGAATTGGATTCCTTGAACAAATGAATTATCATCAATTGAACCATCTGCCCACCATCCGGCATTCTTTTTAATCCAAGAGGGGATTTTTTGTGACGTATCAGGACTGTCTTCCTTGGTTGAAATAGGAAGATCTATGACAAGATAATCCAAAGCTTGTGCTGGAACAATCCCTTGTGGAGCTAATCCATATACATAAACAACAAAATGTGCAATTCCTGGGGGTTCTTTAACTATCATGTCAATAGTAGATAATCCGGATGGAGAATAAATATAATCATAACCTTGATCTTGCGCAATAGAACGCAATGGTGGAAGTGTGAATTTGTCATCAACAACCATAAGATCATACTGGACTTGATTCAAGAATTCTGTATCATGGTATTTACTAAGAAAATTAAATTGCCATTTCATAGGACACCCTTGCACGGGAGATTCCGGACTATAGTAAGCATAAATTTGATAAGAATATCTTTCAGTTGGTCTTTTAATTGAGTTAGCAAGCGAATCAGTTTTTGGGCAGTTTTTAAATTCAGGATTTTCAGTATCAGAGATGATTTTAGTAAATGGATCTTGTTGCACGTTTTCTTTATACTCTAATAATTCAAACTTATATTCAGTTGGTGGGATTCCAGATGAGACATGTGTAAAGGTATAAGCTTTTACTGGGAATGGGAAATTATCAACTACCCAAACTTTGCTTACAGCACCACCTGTCTTCCATGATACCAAAACAGTGTCATAGGTTCCAGCTTTAACAGTAACTTTTTCAATAGCTGTTGGGATTATTTGTTCGCCTCCAATATTTCCAATTTTACCCCAGGATTTAGCAGAAAATCTTTTTGGTCCTTTGTCACCACCTTCATCATATCCATTTGCAAAAGCAGATAACCACACAATAGAAGATTTGAATGCACCGCGGTAAACAGATAGATCAGTACTGCCACCAGATGGTTCTGGTGCTAGTTTTCCTAAATCCATTTCACCTTTAATCACTTTGTTGCCATCATAAACAACGACTTCGGTAAGCCATTTTTCCTCCGTTCCAGATTTTGTGTCACCTTTAATCCAAATATCCATTTCAAATTCGGTACATTCTTTGTAATCTACATGACACATTGAATATCTAAAAAAATCACCTTGTTTGAGACCCTCTCCTGCAAACCAGGATGGATCACCTGGAAGAGAGACACCACCTGCTTGAATTTGTGCTACTGCAGATGGTAGAGGGATAGTTCCAAAAATTAAGATTGCGATTACAGGTAAAGCTAAAAACGATGCCTTCAATTCATAAAAATTGCACGTCACAGATAGTTAAATGTTATTCAAATAAGCAAATATAGAGGAAAATTTAAGAAATTTTAGAATGTGTGAGTGCCCAAAAGTTCACTTGTACGAAGTAGAGTTTAAGCTTGATGGAATGACAGTTGTCCCAACTCACAAAAATTGTGGATTTGCATTAGATGAAAAACAGTCTGACAAGTTCCAAAAAGAATTGGTAAAATCATGGGGCTTTGAAGAAGAAGAATAATTAAAAAGAAAAAATAAAATTAAACAACTATGATTTACAGTTGTTTGACTGCTTCTTTACAAACGTCAGTTTTACATTTGCAATCTGCGCTGCATATACAATGACCTTGCATATCACAATCACATGAATAAGTTGGATCGCCGCTATCTGCTTCGCATCCACATGCTTGATCTGTCATAGATACACATCGTTATTACTTATTTTAAAATGTTAGTACAAGGCTTTAGAAAATCACGCACTAGAAATGAAGCCAAGAATAGCATTGCATGATTTTTGAATGAGTTTTGCCTGTTGCTCAAGTAGATTAGAATCAGCCTCAATATCAAAGGCTACTTTTAGAATGTGGATAAGATCTGGCTGGCTGTCAATAGTGTCTTTAATCTTTACAAAATTTTCTTTGTTTATGTATCCCAAGTAAAAATAGCAATCAGACAACATTGAATTTTTTACAAATAAATCATGTTTCTTTTGGATGATTTTTGAGTTATTGTCATTCTCAACCAATTCAGAAAAACCAATTGTTGATTTCAATATTCTTTCTAATAGAGGCGGGGTTGCCCTTTCAATTCCAAGTGTTTGGGTCACTATTGAGATTTGTTCGTTGATATGATTTTTTTCAAATTTGCGTATCATGTCCAACATATGTGTGGGATTTGGTCTATACAGATTCAGTAAACAAATAGCGTCAGCTAAAAAATAAGATGCACATATTTGCCAACAAGAGGAAAAAACATTTGAATTTTTGATTCCTTCTTTAGTTTTTTCACAGCAAAAAAGAGAGTCAAACAGACAGTTTTTTGCGCAGTCTTTGTAAAGTGCTAAACGTTTTTCTTTAATTTTTGATAGAAACATTAGAAGTTCCCAAGATTCATCATGAATTATCTGCATTCCGTCATATTTTACAAGAATATCAGATTTTGTTTCTTTTAATGATCCATGATGAATTTTTATAAAATTGTCATCATAGAAAATGATTTTGTTTGATTCAGATTTATTATCAAATATTGTTATGTCATATTCACATGAATCAAAAAAAGAATTAGTTGTTCTACAACCTCCTAAACCAACAGGAGAATTTGTTAGTGATTGTTCTTCAACTAGTTTTTTCAAATCCATGAAGTTATTCATTTTAAATTTTGTATAAAGCAACAAACTTACTAATTTTTACCAATGGATTCATTGTCAAAACATTTCCTTTAAATTGAGAGGTAGTTTGTTTTTGAACAAGCTCCTGTGGTGTAGTCCGGCTAAGCATACTGCCCTCTCAAGGCAGTGATCTCGGGTTCAAATCCCGACGGGAGCATTTTAACATTGTGTATATAGTTGGGGCATGAGATTTTGCACTAATTCCTTCTAAAATTAGGCACAGGTTCTATCTTTCAATGATAAATTGATGATATACTCAAGAAAAAATATCTAAAGAACATACTTTAAAAAAAATATAACCTATCTATTTTAAAAAATACAATAAAATAGATTCTATAAATGAGATATAGATATTATACAATTAACAATATTTTATTCCTAAATTATATAATAAAAAATACTATGATATATGATAAAACATAGTTTTTATAATTTTATAAATATACATCAAAAATCAAGTATGCAATACCACTTGATGACATAAACTAAAGTTATTCCTGAAAACAACGACACTTGAGATATTTTTCGACGATTTTTGGTTCATTTGATGTCATAATCACAAATTGATTGATTTTTTCGGTGTAAATTGAGATTATAAAATTAAATATCCAGTTTTATCATGTCAAAAACCAAAAAGATACTCAAAAACAATCAAAAAATCATCCATTTTGTAATGTTTAGATTACATCAGGCACAAAATTAATTTATTTTGATTTGGGGATTTTATCTTTTATTTTCAATGTTATAGTTTTGATATGATATCTTTTTTATATTTTTTATATATCTTATTTTTAATTTTATATTATAAATAAATAAAAGTATACAAAGATACTATTTTTTAAAAAGAGACATTTTACATCTCTGAATAATAAAAAAAATATCCTAAAGAATAGCAAACAATAATACCTGAAGATACAATACCATAACACTTGAATCCACTACTAGTATCAGGATTTGGCACATCAATTAATGTAGATAAGAGA
Organism: Nitrosarchaeum sp.; assembly: GCA_050749345.1. Lineage (GTDB taxonomy): Archaea > Thermoproteota > Nitrososphaeria > Nitrososphaerales > Nitrosopumilaceae > Nitrosarchaeum. The sequence continues at coordinate 10,595 of JBOGRE010000224.1, forward strand.
AAATTAATTATAAGTAATAAACTAAAAAATCAAAAACTAGAATTTTATCCCCATAAAATAGACCATGACAGTATCATAATAGACGGCCATACTGGATACATTACATTTGAATCACTACGATGGCTATCAAAGCATGATATTCAAATAACTCTGCTAAACTGGAATGGTAATTTATTATCAGTTACACTACCTGATTCTCCAAACTCAGGAAAGCTACGAATAAAACAGTATCAAAAGTATCAAGATAATACCATACGATATACAATTGCAGAAAAACTAGTATTTTCCAAAGTATATTCTTCTATTAATTTACTGCAAGAGTTATCAAAATTTTATGATATTAAAATAAAAGATTTAGAAAAACAAATGAATAGAGAATCTAGCAATTATTTGTCCTCCAGTGACAAATCACTACCCAGTTTATTGACATATGAGGGAAGAATTGCACAGATTTACTTTGATGCATTACGACTAATTTTTGCCAAATTGGCGCCTGAATTTAACTTTCAGGGAAGAAAAGTAAAGGAAAACAGTAGAAACTACAATGCTGCAGACGAGATTAACGCATTATTGAACTATGGTTATGCCATACTAGTATCTGAGATTAAAAAAATAATCAATAATTACGGACTTGATTCAGAGATTGGTTTTTTGCACGAGATTACCAAATCAAGAACTCCTTTGGTTTATGATATACAGGAGTTATTTCGATGGATTGTTGATTTATCCGTAATTCAATTACTAGAATCTACTCCAAAATTAAAAAAAATAGACTTTATTATTACTGAAAACTATAACATTAGATTGAAACCGACCACTGCATTATTACTAGTTGAAAAGATCAAGAGTAATTTTAGAATCAAAGTACCATATAATGGCAAAAACTACTATTATGAGAATATTTTATCAGATAATGTTGCTAAATTAGCATTATTTATTTCTGAGAAAAATAAAAAAATGGAATTTGATGTACCAAATATATTATTTAAAAGAAATGACTATATTTCTTTGAAAGAAAAGATACTAAAAATGACGCCTGAAAATAGAAAGAAACTAGGAATAAACAAATCTACTTTATTTTATATGAAGAAAAATATCAAAGAAGGAAAGAATATAAAAATTTATGATAAAGTAATTAAGAAATTAAATTAGAAATTTTGTTAGTGTATAGTTACTGGACTATTACTGAACCTTCCATCCAGGGATGAATCAGGCAAAGATACTGGTATGTATCTCCAAATTTATGTGAAAAAGTATAGGAAAATGATTCTCCAGAACCAATTATACCACTGTCAAACACGCGTCCTATCAAATTGGGTTCTTGTAGATTACCACTAGTAACTGTGTGAACTTGTTTGTCGCTATTTCTCCAAGTTACTGTGTCATTTTGTGATACTAAAAGTCGAGCAGGGAAAGGTGAATATTTTGTACTGTTTGTTGATACACCAAGTGGAAAAATTATTGTTACATTGCCTTTTGCTTGTCTAACCATATCACTGTGTTTGATTAATTCAGGATCAATAGGCTCAAAGACTTCGTTCTGTGAGGGTTCAAGGACTGTACCATTTGTTGCATTAATTAGATAACGCCATTCCCTGTTGCTTCCACCAACCAATGAGATTTGAATTAGCCAAACATACTGGTCTTTTAGGTTGTTCATCTTTGTCATATAGAGGGAATCGTCCTCTAACGTGTTTTCGTCAACTACAAATGTAAATCCGTCATTTTTTATGTGCAATAACTTTTCATCAATCTTTTTGTCTTCAAGTAAATCTTGGTTCCATTTGCCATGTTGTAATGCTATGTCCAGTGCTTTGTTTTTGTCAATGGGGATTACTAGAGTCTTGATGTGATAATTGAGATAAGAATAGAAGATCAGAAAAGCGCTAATGATGCCTATTGTAAGGAATATTGATGAAATAATGTTTACTTGTTTTTTATTCAACTATCCATCATCTTTCGTTTTATTGTAAACAAGTTCTGTTACAGGTTTATTTTTAACTTCAAATACAGAATCATCTCCTCCTAATCTAAAGCCTTTAAGGGTAAAGCCTGCTTTAACAAATTCTCCTATTGCTTTTTTAGAAATGTCTTTGCCTTTTGAATTATAAAGATAGTATCGATCAAGATCTAATGTGACTGCTAGCAAATGATATTCATATGTTAAAATAATTTTTGATAATTGTCTATGAAATTCATTTCTCGTCTCATATGTTCCTACCCAATCTGACATATTTTGTGATTCATAAACTAATCTTAAACTATTTCTACCAAAATTATAAATTATTTCATTATCTGATTAAATGAATAATCCTAAAACCATAAAGTGTTCTACTGTCTAGTTCAAATCCTATTGTACAATACAATATGTGACAAATTCAAAACTCAATGCTGAATTTTTTAGTTACTGTATGTCCAGAGACTGAAATCTCCAAAGTATATTCTCCGGGGGCAAATATTATGATTGGTTCTTCATCAGGTCCTGGAATTGATGTGTCAATGAAATAATTCTTTTCAACATTTTGATCAATAGGAATGTATGGTTCATTTGACCAAAGGATTATTCCATCGTGATCTTTAATCGACATTTCAAGATAGCTTACAGTGTATTCGTATCCAGCAAGATACAAGGAAAATGCTATCGGCTGGCCAGATTTGTAAATTTGAAGTCCCTCAAACTCTGCCTTAAGATATGGGTCAGGCTCAGGTAAAACTTCAAGTATTGCATTTGCCGTAAACGAAATTCCCACAAACAATCCAAACCCTACTCCTGTTAAAATAACTGCAATTTTGACAGATTTTTTTATGGCGTGGTTTCTATAGTTTTTTTCTAGCCCAATTACAAGAAATGCCAAATACCCAAGTCCAAAATACATTGTCAACGACCAAAAAAGCCAGTATGGATGAAAATATGCTTCATCAAGTGGCAAGTATCCTATTTCAACACTAGTTCCTCTAACTTGTTGCTGTGCCTGTACATGATCGAAAGGAAATGGTGGATGAAGAATTGGGGAATAAACAAAAAACCAAAACATGTTGTATAACCCATATGCAATTAAAAGAGATGCAATGAGAAATTGAATTTTTAATTTTGTTTTCATTTT
>JBOGRE010000225.1:0-4807 GCA_050749345.1 Nitrosarchaeum sp.
TTTTCATACAAGAGAAAAAAGATTCAAAACATTGCAAAGCAGTTTGGAAAGGTTATAGAGTCAGACAAAAGACTAGAAGACCTTAGTGGAGATGAAATAATTAGCATTGCAAAAAAGCTACTCTGATAATGTGCCATATCCTCCTTCTGAGGATACCTATTTTCTAGAAGATAACCTAGTAAATGAGAAAGGAAAATATGCACTAGATATTGGTACTGGTTCAGGATATCTTACCAGAATTTTATCTCAAAATTTTTTGCAAGTTATTGGAACTGATATTGATTTTTATTCCTTGATTAATCAAAATAAAAAAATAAAAAATTGTATTTGCTGTGATTGTGCAGAAGCCTTAAACTGTAAATTTGATCTTATAATCTGTAACATGCCATATCTTGAATCTGACTCTATACAGGATAGAAGAGTTGATGGCGGAAAAGAAGGAGTAGAGGTTCCTATAAAAATAATAAAATCAGCCATTAGATGCCTAGAGGATTCTGGAAAGATGCTCTTTGTTACATCCTCGCTATCAAACTATGAAAAATTAATGGAAGAATCTGAGAAACTTGGACTAGACTGTAGTATAGTTGCAAGAAAAAAATTGTTTTTTGAAGAGTTGTTAATTGTAGAAGCTAAACTTCCCTGATCTGTTTAATTCTATGGAAGAATTAGATGACGCCCTTTTATACAAATTTCGTATAAGAAAAACATGGACAACAGTAGGCACGACTATTTTAATCCGGATTGTACAAAAAGCGAGCCAGACATGCTGGCTACCCATTCAAACGGTACTACCTTTTACAGATGCAAGAATTGCAACTACTTTGGAACCCCAGAGTACTTTACAGAGGCCTTTCATGCTTCTGAAATATTACAACAGCATTGACCAAATTCGATCCTGCATCTTCAAGATAAGATATAATTTTGTTATAGTCTTGTAGGACTAGGTTTTCTGATATGACAGTTTTCCTAGTCTTGATTGTATCAATGGCGTCTTGTATGTTCTGTAATGCTTCTAGTGTTTTGTCGAGTGGGTTTATCACACAAATGATAACTATTACATGTTTTTTAATTTGGTGATGAAGCAATTAGGTAGATGCAAGAAAAAAATTATTTTTTGAAGAGCTCATTCTTGTACAGGCTAGACATCCCTAATTGAGGTTATGGCCTTTAAGACACCAATGAAGTTTCCCTTGCTAACAACTATTTTTATTATGATATCAGCAGAGTACCTAAAAATGGCTCTTGCAGTATTGCAAGAATTTTTTTTGCAATAGTTGGGGCTCTAGACTAGCCTAATGATATGATTTGAGATCAACCACTCTATTGATGAAACAAATTCTTCATCACTTATCATATCATCTGCCCACCATCCTGCAGTGTTTTTAATCCAGGGTTTCATCTCTGGGATGTAAGTCTCATCATTTGTAGTGGATTGTACTTTGATTATGCCCTCATTTACGAGATACTCGATTCCAGAGATAAAACCGTGGTTATCTATCTCATTATCAGACCACCACTTTGCATTACTTTTTATCCACACAGGAATTACATGGTCGTTTGTTACATCCTCCAAAAAGGTCTCTGCAGTTGGTTTTGATTGTTCTTGAATAATTCCTGATGATTCAACCTCAATTGCATCAGGAATTTTGTTTAATGATGACCATTTTTGTAGGTTCCATGACTCTAAGATAAGATCAGATTTTTGCATAGATTTTGCAAAAGTTAGATCAAACTTTAAGACAAAATTTGTAGCATCCTTTTGCAAAAGCTCAAAGTTTGCATCTGAGAAAAATCCCTCTGGATCATGTACGGTTACTTGTGGTGATTTTAGAGGATCATAGAAAATGTATGTGTCACTGTCGTACTTTGTTTGCCCGTCCCTAATGTTTGCAAACAGTGCAACATGCTCAATATTTCCAATCCCGCCTCCTTCGGTAAAGTCAAATCTCAGTGTAGTCTTTTGCCCAGGATTGATAGTCTTTGTTTGAGCAAATGTATTTTGTTGGTTGTCACTTAGTATGCCACCAAACCCTTCCTCTCCGCCAGAGCTTACTCTAAATGATGATGTTCCAAACGATGAGGGACTACCATGACTTCCTCCGCCACCACCAAAAAGCGAAATTCCACCTGTTGATAATGACACTACGCCGCCAACTGCAAATTTAGAAAAACTTGGTACATGAGTTGCGCGCACTCTAAAGCCAGGAGGTGGAGTTCCACCTCCCTTATCTCCACCAGATTCGTCTCCTTTTACTCCACAATCTACTATACCTGGAGTAGTAGTTCCTGTTCCTCGATTGGCCTTAGAGCTACCAGGAAATGTCCCACCGTTTGATACAATTGTATTTAATACTTCATCAGGATCATCAAAATCACCATCATCATTTACATCATGTAATATTACCAGATTACATATCACATCCTTTGTAAATGGAAGATTAACTTTTTTTAGATCAGACTCGTGTATTAAAAAAACTACATCACATTTTCCTTCACACTCGTATCCATTTGGTGCATCGCCTGCAGTACCATTTATTGGGATGATGTTCGTCACTTGACTTACCAGAGTATATTTTGAAGAGGTAGCCGTCTCGTTCTGGGCAAAAATTATTCTTCCATTAAAGTTTGCTGGCACAACTAGACCAATAGGGATGCCATCATCCATTACCGCTGATGGGGCTCTAGTATCTGGAGTGGAACCAGGCACATTAGCTCCTTTTGCTACTACTCCATGTGCCGTAGATAATGAATCAAAAAAACTAAGAGAATCATCCTGTATAGTTGACATTAAATCTGAAAATGAACTTTGAATTTGATCTAAAAATAATACACCTAAGAATAATACTACCAAAATAGCTGTAAAGCCCAGATTTTTCAAATGCCCCATTGTGATTTTTAATATACCGAATATTTAATCATAAAGAACTTGGTAATTCATTTCCCATAGTAATTTGATAATATCTTAATACTTTAATAAAAAAAAGTGAAATTATTACATTACCACTCTACTCGTAAGGTCTCGCCCTTGATGTTCTCATTACGAATATACTTTGCAACATTAAAGGTGCCAATTTTTTCAATTTTTGGGAGTATCTTTGATTTTGTTTTTTCGTCGCTTTCTTGGTTGATTTCATAAAAAACTGGATTGCATTTGCATCCATTTACAGGATACTTGAAATTAAAAACATACTTGGAAACATCAATCAAAAATGCATTCTCAAAATATCTTTCTGGCTCTTCCACATCATAAACAAGTGTGTACTTGCGATTATTTTCACCTTTAAGAATTGGTTTGTTAAATGCTGTAGTGAATTCCTTTGATGTTGGTTTATCAACATTAATGCTAGATATTTTCATCTCTCTGTGATTTTCATCATATACTTGCACATTAAGATCATTTAGCGAGTACTTTTCTACATCAGTAGCAATTCCATGTAAAACATGATAGATTGGCTCATCAGAAATATTTGCAACTTCATAGGTTCGCTTATGTTGTACTAGCATTGTTTTTGGGTCTAAGATGGTAAGATCAACTTGAACAGAAGGATATGTTGTGGTTTGTTGCATTATGAGGAGCTCTTGGCCATACAGGCTCCTAGTTGCTTCACCCTTTGAGGGATGTTTTGGATTCCCAAACCCATCGCCATATGCAGAATAAACCAAAATGGTTTGTCCGTGTTTTATGGTAAAATCATGAACAGGTTTTATGATTTTTCTATATTCGTCAGATATCTCTCTGAGGTCTCCTGCTAGTCTAGGGCTAAGCAGGATATGATCATCGTCTCCAAAGTCCATTACACGCCTTGCAAGAATAATGCCTGGGCCCCAGACATTATCCTGGCCTCTAATGTCTTTTACAACAAAACAATTTCCACTGTGTAGTCCAATTCTTACTCTAACGGTTTCGGTGGGAATTTTTCCGTCATTGTATTTTTTTAGCTTATCTTGGAGCTGAACTGCAAGATGCAAAGGCAATTCTGGCCCTTGCAAAAAACCAAGACACATGCCATCGCCAGTTGGCAGCATCAAAATGGTCTCCTTTGGAGTGCTTGTAAAAACCTCTGTTTCAGAGATGCACCTGTTTAGAACCTCGATTTTTTTTATCTGAGTTTTAGTAGACATTGAAGGGTCTGACATTCCAACTACGTCTACAAAGAAAAAGTGCGCATGAATTAGCCCCGAGTGCGTGCTATCTTGCCTTGGGGGAAGATTCATGGTTCTAGTATTATTGCTAGTCTCATATAACGATAAATTTTCCTAAAACTCGCATTGAACGCGGCATTTGGCAAGAAATCTTTTATCATTTAGGAAAACAAATCACTTGCATGACTCGACTAACTCAAATAGAAATAATTTGTCCGGCATGTAAAAAAAAGACAAAATCAATTATACTAAAAAACTTTGAAGAAAATGAAATAAGAGAGGATCCTCAAGAAAAAAAGACCTTTGCCAGTCTTGCTCCACCAGAAATGTCAAACCACCTGTACATTGTATTTTGTAATGTTATTGAACCCAATATGAAAAGCTCAATCCGTGTTGCAACCATATCTGCAATAAAATCACACAACCTTGGATTCTTGACCAAACGTTGTATACTGTCTGATAAAATGTTCAGAGTCTTTTATTATTTTCAATTTGACCATGAAAAACAAACTGCCGGATGGAATTTTGTCATAGGTAAGGAGGCTCTAGACCCTTCAAAATAACTTTACAGTTAAAATTATTTTTTTAATTTATTTTTTGCAATCTGTGCTATGGCATCTGCCATTTCTTTAGTTCCAGCATTACCACCAATATCATATGTAAC
>JBOGRE010000226.1:0-7082 GCA_050749345.1 Nitrosarchaeum sp.
GCATTAGGGAGCTGATTAGTTCCTAGAATCAATACTAACGCAACAAAAATTATGATTATCCATTCATTTCCTAATATATCCAATGAATAATCAAACATAGCATAGAATCCATTTATTTGAAATTAAACGTAATGCTTTTAGATATTTTACACTCTTTTTGGCTCTAATTTTTTTCTGCATTTAATGGCTAAAACTGTAACTGTAATTCCTATGATAAAAAATACAAGATAAGGTGATTGATTGCCAAACGATTGTGCTATAGTTCCTCCAAGAATGGGTCCTATTGCCCAGCCAACACCAAACACCGTCTCATAAGCTCCTATTATTTTTCCTGATGCTCCTTTACTCGTTCTACTTAAAATTATTTCAAGAGTCAAAGGGAAAAATATGCTAAACCCAAATCCCATAAGCGCCAATGCTATTGCAAACATGATGATTGAATCTGAAGCTGCCGAAATTGCTAGCCCAATTGAAATAGCCATGGTAGCTGCAATCAACGTTTGACTAGTCTTTCTTGAGAATTTACCTGCCAATGCAAGTGATATTACTCTTGAAATTCCAAAAGCAAAATACAATAACAAAATACCTGTATCTGACATTCCTTTGTCATTTAAGAACGCAGGGTAAATTGATAGAATTATCCCAAAAGACGAGGTGCAAAAAATTAACAATATTATCACTTCTGGAAATTTTTTCATTTCTTTAATTGATGAAAGTGAAAATCTTTCATGATGATTTGTAATGCTTTTTCTAGAAATAAAAAGAGCAAAAATTATGGTACTGGCCAAAATAAACGAAGATATTTGAAATAGAATTCTATAAGTAATATCTAGACCTTCAAGAAATACCGTTCCTAATAATGGACCAATCATAAATCCCATTACAAAAAACATTGTAAACCATGAAATATTTCTGACTCTAGTTTGTTCGTTGCTTTCATTGGAAATAATGGCTTGACATGGTGGCCAGAAAAACGCATGAGCCACTCCAGTCATTATTCTAAACCCCATTATTTCTGGAACTGATTGTGCTACTGAAAGAAGATAAATTGATGCCGAATTAATTGTTGTACCTATTGCTAGTAAATATCCCTTGTTGAATTTGTCAAGAAGAATTCCTACAAATATTGGAATAAACATGTAGGGAATAAAATTCGCTAGTCCGATAAAACCCAGTTCAGAATATGATGCCCCGATTATGTTTTTTGCAAATATTGGTAGTATTGGGCCGTGTAGTCCATAAGAAATGCCTATGATTAAACCGGTGATGTTTACAAGTGCCAGTACTTTGTTCATTTGTATGCGGCAACCATTATTGCTCCGCCCATAAGATCTTTCTCAAAATCTACTTTGGAAAATTTTTCTAGTAGTAATTTTTCCAACTTTTTGTTTTGTGGCCATCTTTTGTATGTACCATAAAGAGCACCAAATTTCAGACCCAATCTTCCTCCTGCAATTAATGCCAGTACTGGAAGAATAAATCTGAGATAAAATGAAACTCCTAATCTGATTATTGGTTCATCTGGTTTTCCTAAATCAACAATCACAAATCTTCCATTCTTTTTTAATACTCTATGAATCTCTGAAATTGCAATTTTCAAATTGATGGCATCTCTAAGGGAATACCCACACAAAACAGCATCAAATTCTTCATCCTTAAATGGAATGTGTTCAAAAACACCATTTATCAAATCTGGTGTTTTTTCAAAATTGGTGCCAGTATTTTTTAACATTGGTACAAGAGGATCATAAAGTGTAATTGAAATTTTTCCATCACATAATTTTAAGGCAGTTTTAGACATGTTTCCAAAACCGGATCCTGCATCAAGAATCTTATTTCCTGGAAATACCCTGCCTGATATTCCTCTATTTCTATGCTCTACATCCTTGCCAAGTGAAATGTATGAATTTACTTTGTCATAAACTGGTATGATTTCACGAAGTACTTCTATGACTTCTCCCCAGTAACTTCCTAATCCCATATTTATCGTCTTTATAGACTAGTTTGAATAGTTTTCAAATCTAACTTTCAACTTAAGCTGTTGTAAATTTAGATGCGTTTTTAGAATAATTTTGTAAATCTGATTCTAACACTCTTTCAAATATTTTTTTCTCTGATGTTACTTTGGCCATTTTAATGTGATTCAATCCTTCTTTTTGTTCTGCTTTTAGATTAATTGCTGCAATAGCAAGTGATGCTGCATCGCTTAAACTCATTCCAGAATTGTAATGTTTTTCCAAAAATGTGTTTACTTCATCAGAACCTGCCCCTATTGCAATTGCTGCATACTGCACATAAGTTCCACTTGGGTCTGTAACATAGATTGATTCCCCCTTTTGATCAACTCCTGCAATTATCAAAGAAACTCCATTAGGACGTACTCCTGAATACTGTGTAAATTGGTGAGATTGATCTGCTAAATGCTTAGCAACAGTTGCAACCTCTACTGATTCATCATAAGTCATTTTACTTCCCTGTGAAAAAAATCTGGCATTATCTACCTGAACACGAGCATCTGGAATGTATCCTGCAGCTGCTACTCCAATATGATAATCTACCTGAAAGATTTTCTGTGTTACATTTGAAGTTTGAAGTGCTCGTGGTTTTTCCTCTACTGCCATGATGACTCCTTCTTTACTACGAATTCCTATTGCCAACGTACCCCTTTTTACTGTCTCAATAGCATATTCGACTTGGTAAATTCTACCATCCGGAGAATACATTGTAGGGGTCATATCATAACCACGTGATGCCATCATACTATGACAAGTCTTCTTCCAGTCAATTTAAGGGTAATTGTCCTTCATTGATCTGTAACAGATATGGGTAAGATCTGGAAATAGTGTTTTAAGTAAATTTTTCTCATAATGTACAAGGAAAATAAATGACTAAAGCACAACTCATAGAATTCAAGGAAATTTTGAGATCCAAATCTCAATTAGAACAAAGAAAACCAAACAAGCAGGCCAGTAAATTACTGTTCTATTTGTTTACCAGTACAAGAGGTGGTTTTACAAGATTGCGAATAATCATACTCTTGCTTGAACGTCCGTTTAACATACACCAATTAGCACAGGAACTTCAATTAGATTACAAGGCTGTTCAACATCACATGAAAGTACTGGAGAAAAACAATATGATCTTCAAAATTGGTGAAAAGTATGGTGCCTTATTTTATCTATCTACATTTTTAGAAGTTAACATTGGTGCACTTGATATGGCAATTGATAAACTGTATCAAAAGATGAATCAAAAAAAAGTCTATCTTTAATTAATTTGCATTTGATTAATATACGATCTAATATTTTGAACTAAACTTAATATAATATGATATTCCAGAATCGATTATCTTGGTAAATCTAGATCCTTTTGCAAATGCAACAAAACAAGTCAACGATGCATGTGATGTTCTTGGAATTAAGGACAAAGGTCTACGTGAATATCTAGCAACACCAAACAAAGTTTTGAGAGTAAAAATTCCAGTAAAAATGGATAATGGACAAATTAGAATGTTTACCGGTTTTAGAAGTCAACACAATAATGATAGAGGTCCATACAAAGGCGGGATCCGATACTTTAACCCTGTAGGTGGAGTTGAATACATGGAGCGTGAAGTCATGGCACTATCTTCTTGGATGACATGGAAATGTGCAATTGTTGATATTCCATTGGGAGGCGGCAAAGGAGGAATCTATGTCAATCCAAAGACAGAAAAACTAAGTGATGCTGAATTAGAAAGACTCACCAGAGGATTTGCATATAAAATATTTGAAATTATTGGACCTGGTAAAGATATACCTGCCCCAGATGTTTACACTACTGGCAAAGAAATGACTCAAATCATGGATACATTTAGCAAACTAAATGGAAATGTTTACTCGCCTGGTGTGATTACTGGAAAACCACTTTCAATGGGTGGCTCTTTGGCAAGAGATGTTGCCACCGGATTAGGCGTGTCATACTGTGTAAGAGAAGCTGCAAAAGTTTTGAAACTTAATTTAAAAGGTGCCCAAGTTGTTTTGCAGGGATTTGGAAACGCATCTACATTTACTGGTGAATATTTAGAAAAAATGGGTGCTAAAGTTATTGCTGTAAGTGACTCTAAAGGTTCTATATCAATTCCAAATGGAGCTAAAGTGAGTAAGTTAATTGAATTTAAAGGAAAGACAGGATCAGTTGTTGGATTCCCTGGAAGTAAGAAAATTTCTACTGAGGAATTACTGACAACTAAATGTGAAGTTCTGGTTCCAGGAGCATTGGAGAATCAAATTGATGCAAAGATTGCAAAGAATCTCAAATGTAAAATAATTGCTGAAGCTGCAAATGGTCCAACCTTACCTGAAGCAGATCCTATAATTTATCAAAAGAAAATCTTAGTAATTCCAGACATCTTGGCAAACTCTGGTGGTGTTTGTATCTCATATTTGGAATGGGTACAAAATAACATGGGTTACTATTGGACTTTTGATGAAGTTGCAAAGAAGATGGAAGGTAACATAACAAAAGGTTTCAAAGATGCATATGCGTTAGCCAGTAAACATAAAATTGACATGAGACGAGCTAGTATGGCTTTGGCAGTAGGTCGAGTTGTAGAGGCCTTTAACCAAAAAGGTATCTGGCCATAAACTTAGACTAGATACGATTCATAACAAACTAGCTGTTCCACAAATCTTATCTTTCCTTTAGTTATTACTGCAAGTTTTCTTTTAAAAGAAAGATCGATTTTTGTTCTACGCTGTAAAAGCTGAATTGTTTTTTCTGTCAGATATCTTCCTTTTCTATCTCTATCAAAAAGAATAATCAGTTTTTCATATCTTGCTACAGAATCTGCAAAATTCACAATTCCACCAAATTTATGAAATTCAATTATCTGTCCTGAAAATCCTAGTTTCTTTAATGCAAATGTGTCTCTTTTTCCTTCTACTATAACAACACTTTCTTTCATTAAATTTAGTTGAAATACAAAATTTCTTATTTCGTGAATCTCTTGTTCTGTTACAAACACAATGTAATGTTTGATTTAACATATTAATCGCTTTTGCTAAAAATTATTCGTGTCTGAAGTTTTAGTTGTACAAAATACAAAAATAGAAGGAACTGGATATCTAGGTGAACTTCTAAACAAAGATGGCTTCGTCATTCATTTAGTTAATGCTAAATATGAGAATCTTCCGGAAAAAAACTATTCTCTTGTAGTGATTTTAGGTGCCCCTGAAAGCGTTAACGATAATTTACCTTATTTACAAGCAGAACAAAAACTGATTAAAAAAACCGTGGATGATAATATACCCGTACTCGGAATTTGTTTAGGCTCACAACTGATTGCAAAAACTTTTGGTGGTAAAGTGTACTCTGGCCCAAAAAAAGAAATTGGTTTTTATCATGATTTGAGAATTGATAATAATTCCAAATTATTTTCTGGATTTACAAATCCTTTCACTGTATTTCATTGGCACGGCGATACTTTTGATTTGCCTGAAAAAGCAATCCGTTTGGCCCATTCTGAAGATTATCAAAACCAAGCATTTCAAATTAATAGTGCAGTTGGATTACAATTTCACTTAGAAGTAAATGCGGAAATGGTTAATCTTTGGCTTGATAAGACTCAAGAAAAACTCCAACAAATATCCTACATCGATCCACAAAAAATCCGTTCTGATATTAATGAAAATATTTCAATTGTCAAAAACAATATGAATAATTTTTACAATAATTTCAAATCATCATTTCATCTTTGACCAAAGTTTAATATACCGAGTTTCTGTTTTGTCGATCTAACCATGAATTCTGTAAAAAAAGTTTTCGAGGAAATAATTCAAACCGATCATAAAGTTATCACAGAAGAATTATCAAAAACTATTCTCAAAACATATGGTGTTAAAGTTCCACCTTTTGCACTTGTTACTTCTGTTGAAGAAGCAGCCAAACAAGCAAAAAAAATTGGATTTCCACTCGTAATGAAAGTTGTATCCCCACAAATTTTACACAAAACTGATGTTGGTGGTGTTAAAGTTGGACTGAATAATGTCAATGATGTCAAAAAGACATTCAAAGAAATGTATGGTAGATTATCTAAAAAGAAAGGTGTTGAAGTAAAAGGGATTCTTTTGGAAAAAATGGTTCCAAAAGGCGTAGAGCTAATTGTCGGTATTCAAAATGATTCACAGTTTGGTCCAGTAATTATGGTTGGACTAGGTGGTATTATGACTGAAGTTATGAAAGATGTTGCATTCAGAATGCTACCAATTACAACTTCAGATGTAAAATCTATGATTAATGAACTAAAGGGTGCCGCACTACTCAAAGGATTCAGAGGAAGTGAATCAATTGATATAAACATGGTTGCAAAAATGCTTGTACAAATTGGAAAACTAGGTGTAGAAAATGCAGATTATATCAACAGCATTGACTTTAACCCGGTAGTTGTTTATCCAAAATCACACTTTGTGGTTGATGCAAAAATTATTCTCAATAATGAAATTAGAAAGAATTCAATCTCAAAAGCTAAACCAAATATTGAATCAATGGAGTCATTCTTTACTCCAGAATCCGTTGCACTAGTAGGTGCATCTGCAACACCTGGAAAGATTGGTAATTCCGTATTAATTGCACTTGGAAAACAAGATTACAAAGGTAAAGTATATCCAATTAATCCTAAACAAGAGTCAATTCTTGGAATCAAATGTTATCCATCATTAGATGCAATTAATGAAAAGGTTGACTTGGTTGTTGTTTGTATTGATCTTGCAGAATGTGGACCGATTATGGAGATTTGTGCAAACAAAGGAATTCATAATGTTGTAATCGTTTCAGGTGGAGGAAAAGAGCTTGGTGGTGACAGAGCCGCAATGGAAGCTAAAGTAAAAGAATTATCTATAAAACACAAAATTCGTGTAATTGGTCCCAACTGTATTGGAATGTTTAATGCTGCAAATCGTCTCGATTGTGCATTCCAAGGGCAAGAAAGAATGGTACGTTCAAAATTAGGAAATGTTGCATTTTTCTCACAAAGTGGAACCATGGGAATTAGTATGTTAGAAAGTGCTGATGTGTTTGGTTTATCAAAAATGATCAGTTATGGT
>JBOGRE010000227.1:0-2179 GCA_050749345.1 Nitrosarchaeum sp.
GCTGATTAACTCTTTGACTGTATCTTTTAACTCTTCATCATTTTTTACATTCTTCTTTAGTTGATTAATTTCATTTTGAATTTCTTTAAGCTCATTTCGTTTGTCCTTTAATTCATTTTTTTTGCTAGTTTCCTCTCTTTGTTTTTTAATTTTAATTATTTCTAATCTCTTTTCTAAATCATCATCATTTACACAGGGACCTATTTTATCTCCATGTTCCTTATGTGCTTGTAAATCACTTGGGGCAATCATTAATTCTTGCCAATTACTTGGATTTCCCTGTGGGAAATGACATATCAAAGTGGTCAATTCTTCAAATGCTTTTGGTCCAATAGTAATTGTTATTGAGATAGAATTAGTTTTGGATGTAGAGTCTGTAACTGATGCGGTAATGACATGTGTACCGACAGAAAAAGATGAAGTTGTTAATGAGTCACCACTACCTAGAAAACCATCAAGGTCTGAGGTCCAGATAATAGACGAGGTAAGAATGCCATCTTCTATATCGGTTGCTGTACCTGTAAAGATAATTTCTGAACCGTCAACAGAAATTAAGCCGTCAATTGGGTTTGTTATAGATACAGATGGAGAACCTAGAGAATTTACCATTATTGTGTGAGAGTGTGATCCTATGTTAGAGACAGAGTCTGTAACTGAAGCGGTAATTGTATGTGTACCTAATGAGAGAGTTGAAATGGTAAACGACTCTCCAGAACCAATTAAACCATCAAGATTGGAAGACCATGATAATGATGCGGTAAGATCGCCATCTTCCACATCTGCAGCAGTACCAGAGAATGTTATTGATGTACCATCTATTACATTTACACCTTCTAATGGCATTAGGATTGATACTGTAGGACTAGCATTACAATCACCTGAGTTAATACTATTAACTCCAGGTCCACCATCAATAGTATCTGTCCCTTTTCCTGAATTAATGCAATCATCTCCATCGCCACCATAGATTTTATCGCTTCCAGAGCCTGATGTTATTATGTCATCTTTTTGATTTCCTTCAATGTAGTTATCACCATTACCAGCATCTATAGTGTCAGCACCATCGCCACCATAGATTTTATCATCCCCACCTTTGGTTTGAATGACGTCATCTCCTGCTCCAGCTATAATCTTATCTTGTCCGTCTCCTGAATCAATGATGTCAAAGCCTGTTCCCAGTAAGATATAGTCATCTCCAGAACCGGTTGTCACTATATCTCCTTCAACTCCAAAATCTGCGTCAATAGTATTATTTCCATCACCAGCATGAAACGTATCTGCACCACCTTCACCATGAATATTGTCGTTCCCGGAATGGGTTGTTACAACATCTGATCCACTACCTGAACAAATTACATCATTTCCACCATTGCCATTAATTATATCGTTTCCATCTAATCCCATAATCACGTCGTCTCCAGGAGTACCATTGATTAGATCATCGCCTAAAGTACCAATTATTGTGGCAACAAAACCATCACAATTAAGAATTGCATTTGCTGGTGTAAAATTTGCAAATGTGCCCCAGCTTAATAATAACACTGATAGAATTACTACCAATGCTCTAGAATTAGCATACGCTGAAACCATTATTTTTACCTGTGTGATTTTACGCCTGAAAACTAGATGACTCTGTGTTTGTAATTGATTACAAACTTTTTCTTATATCCCAAAAATACGTTCAAAATATCAGCAATGAATCTAGGATATGGTCTATCAGAGGCAGCGGAAAATTGTACCTTGTGGGAGGGATTTCATGAGGCTTAAAACAAAGTTTTCCTTAGAAGTAATTCTTTTGATTTCTCTAATTGGGATGGTATCTATTATTGCAGTTTTAAATACAAAACAAGTTCAGGATAGTTTTCTTGATTTAAGTACACAGACATTGCCAACTTGGGATGCATTAAAGGACATGAGATTAGCCAACTCTCTGATTTTATCATCTACTTTGGAAGTATTAATTTTACAAGATACGATAAACAATCAAGAAGATGAATTTGGAGTATCTGATTATGAAGAACAAATAGAAAATGAAATTTATGAAATGGAAACAGCAAAATCGTTATTTGCCGAATCTTTTACTCGATATTCTATCCTTATGGAAGAAAATTTCCCAGAATCCAATATTTATGTAGACGATATTTCCAAAAATTGGAATGATATGGTAATAATTTCTAGC
>JBOGRE010000228.1:0-8825 GCA_050749345.1 Nitrosarchaeum sp.
GTTTACTAGCATCAGAAAATGTTCCGGTTACAAAATATAATGACTCGATGTTGTTTGAAGTCATCCAAGATTCTTTTAATTTAGCAGATTCTAGATTGTGCAGATAAGGTGCACATACATAGCCAGAATAAGACAACTGTTGCTCAGACACTACTACATTCCTTGAAATATGGTATTTATGCGTATCAAAGTAGTACGATCAGCAATCAAATCATCATACCTTCGATAGTTTTTTAATACTAGAACACTTCGTTTTTTTGTCCCAAGCTAGCTCAGCCTGGTAGAGCTTCCGGCTGTAGTTGTCGGCTTACGATGGCTGACCGAATAACAGCATATCAGGCATACAGAAACCGGGTTGTCGAAGGTTCAATTCCTTCGCTTGGGACCACAGTTTTTTTTATAAATTTCTAAAAATAATAAAAAAATAGACTAATTTAAGAAAACAATGATGAACTCTTAAATTAATAAAAAGATCTATTGTCTATGCTGTTTTTTTGACTTTTTGAGCAGCTGGTCCTTTTTGACCTTCACCGACTATAAACTCGACTTTATCGCCTTCATTGATGAATCCATCAACATCTGATTTGTGAACGAATAGATCGTCACCAGATTCTCTTTCGATAAAACCAAAGCCTTTTGTGCGGTTAAACCACTTTACGGTGCCTTGTTCCATTTGATTAGTATAACAATTATTCAGTATATTAAGATAAGTTATCAAAATAGATCTAACACGTGATAATCATACACAAACTAAATCTACAGTACAAGTTAAAGTGATTTTAGAAGTCTTTTGGAATATGATTGTTGTTTTTTAACCATTCCATTTGAGGTAAAGTAAATCTCCAAACAATATCACCCCGTTCATTCTCTTTAAAATCCCATGGTGCGATTATAACTATATCATTATCACGTATCCATACTCTACGCTTTAATTTCCCCCTAATTCTACCTCTTCTAGTAAGACCGTCAGTACATTTTACCATAACGTTTTCGCCTCCAAGCATTTTAAGCACTCTACCAAAAAGCTCGCCCTCTTCGGGTAAACGCATTTCTTTTAAATCACTTTCATTTTTGACTTGGCGCTTACCCATAACATACATTACAGTTATGAGCATATAAATTGACTAAATTCCAAAGAGATTGTCTATTTTTTCTTGAAAAAAAGAAAATAACTTACTGTTCTCGTTTGACTCACTTTCATACCTAAAAAAGGTGAACACATAGTTTTTCATTATCATTAGTGTTATTGAAAAGCAGAAAGAATTTAGAAAATAAAAAAGGAAAAAACACCATAATTGTCATAAAATTTGATACTTCAAAGGAATTTATTTACAGGTAATAAAAATAATCTATGGAATTTAGATGTATACAAGACTGCTCTCAGTGTTGTATCGAAAGAGAATATTATCCAACTAAAAAATTTGGAAAAATTGGGGTTTTGATTCTACCTGAAGAAAAAGAAAGAATAGAAGAACTTGCAAAAATAAATAGACTAAAAATAACAATTTTGCCAAGGATTGGAATATCGGAAGAAAATAATTCAGATCTAACAAAAATATTAGCATATCAATTAATGGGAAGGGAACAAAATGGAAACACATGTCCATTTCTAGATACAGAAACTGCAACTAGATCACCTCATGGAGGATTCACTTGTAAAATATACAATAATCGACCTCTTGCATGTACGGCTTATCCACTAATAGAATCAAACCCGATCACACTTGATCAGAAATGTAAGTTTTGTAAAGAGCATGGTTCTGCTGATCAAAATTTAAATTCTGAAATAGAATCACTGTTAAAAATTAAAACAAAAATGACTACAAATGCTCCTTTAATATGGAGATTTGCTACTGGAGTTGGAGAAGAACCAGATAAAACTCAAATAGAAACAGGTTGGATTTTAGAAGAATAATTAAAAAAATACTGCTTTGGAAAAATAGATATTAATCTGAAAAAGAAAATTTAAATTCCAATCTATTTTTTGTTCCAAAAATTTTTACATATAAAATGTTTAATGTTGAGAATATATCTTTGAACTAAGGATTAATCACAGCACGCCCAACAATTTTGCGTGCTTTAAGATCCTCTAAAGCAGAATTTGCATCATCAAGAGAATATCTTTTTGAAATCATTGGATTAATTGTTCCTTTTCGGGCAAGATCTAACAATTCTACCATGTCATTATAATTTCCAGTATATGCACCTTGAATAATAATTGATTTCAGTGGAATCGTAACAAGAGATAATTCTATTGAACCACCAAACAAGCCAACTAAGACTAGATTTCCTCTCTTTCTTAGAACAGCTAAACCCATTTTTACAGTGGGCGGAGCATTAACAAAATCCACAACACTGTCAGCTCCTTTACCATTACAAACTGAAATTATTTTTTGAGATGTTTCTGGATCTTTGGAGTTCATAACAAAATCAGCGCCCATTTCTTTTGCTATTTCCAATTTTTGATCATCTAGATCCACACATATGATTTTGGATTTGGTGATAGATTTTGCAATTTGTACACCCATTAATCCTAATCCACCAGCACCTATTATTACAAGAAATTCAGGAGAATTTTGATTTGATTTTTTAATTGCCGTGTAAGCTGTAAGTCCAGAACAAGCCAATGAAGTTGCAGATTCTGGATCAATTCCGTTTAATTTTGCCAAATATTTGAAATGAGGAACAATAGAGTATTCAGAATAACCACCATCCTGAAAAACACCAAGTGACTTTGGAGCATCGCATAAATTTTCATTGCCAACTTTACAAGCAGGGCATTCACCACATCCTATCCAAGGATAAACTATAACTTGATCACCTTTTGAAAAACCTTTAACATTATCTCCAAATGCTTCAACAGTACCAACAATTTCATGTCCAGGAGTAACAGGATATTTTACACCTCTATCAGTGACTTTCATGAATTTACCATCACCTAAATCATATCCGCCCTCCCAAAGATGTAAATCACTATGGCATACACCTACTGCTTTGACTTTAACTAAGACCTGATTATCTTTAGGATGGGGGATTTCCATTTCTACGATTTTTAGAGGTTCGTTTGGACCGGTAATCCTAACAGATTTCATAAATTGACAATTCAGTCTTAACAATATAAGAGTTGACAGGATATAAGAAAAAAATAGAGCCATTAGATATTATTGAATTAAAAAGAGAGTTAATCTGTGAGCGAAGAGCAAACTCCGGATAGCATATCACAAGCGCCAGTAAATATTTTATTTAATCCCACTTCGGTTGCAAAAAAAGATGTTTGGGATATTGATCTTATTCAAATTCTAGATTTATTAATAAAAATTCTTGAAAAAAGTGGGAAAAAAGATCTAAGAGTTGCAGGAATGGCAGCATTATCATCTTCATTAATTTATAGAATGAAGGTAGAAAGCATTTTTGCATTGCAACGCGCTGCAATGGAAAAAAAACCAATCATACAAAGAACTGATCTTGATATAGAATTAATTGACATACCATATAGACACGAATCAACTTATCCTGTTTCACTAGATGATTTGTTAGGATTATTACAAAATTTAATTGGCAGAATAGCCAATCCACAATCCAGAAGAAATAAGCTAGAGATAGAGCCTATGGAAGCTCCTAATTTTCAGGAATATTTCATTTCACTTGAAAACATTATTGGAAAATACGAAGATTTGATCATTAGAAAAATTTCAGATGCAGGATATGGTATGCTTCAAGAGGTAATAAAAGATCTTGATGCAATAGATTCGATTAGGTGCTTTTTTGCAATATTGTTTTTGGCCAGAGATGAAAAAGTAGAATTAGAACAAATAGAAGAAGATATAAAAATTATTTTGGTAAAAGAGAAGTTAACAATCTGATCAAAAATGAAGAAAGGATTTCTTTAAGTAGATTTTATTGGGAAAAAGAGACAATTGACAAAAAATGAAATAAATGATGAACCGACAGCAAGGATTGAAGCAGCTCTTTACTCGGCGGGAAGACCCCTAAAAATAGAAGAATTAATCAGAGCTTCAGGCACAGAATCACGAACAAAGACGTTTGAATTACTAAATAATATAATGAAAAATACCAAGTCGGCCTTCAAGGCACTTGAAGTAGTAACACTTCCTGATGAGTCATATGTATTTCAATTAAAACCGGAATATAGTTCAACTATCAAAAGATATGCATCAAAACCTATTCTTCCAAATGCAACCCTGAAAACATTATCATATATTGCATATATGCAACCAATTTCATCAAAACAACTTGTAGAAACAAGAGGTTCTGGAGTATACGAACATCTCAAAGAATTACGCCAATTAGATTTTATCACTCATCAAAATGTAGGTAGATTAAAAATTTACAACACAACTGAAAAATTCCAAAAATACTTTGGAATACAAGGCGATGTAGAAAATCTCAAACAAAGACTCTTTTCCAAAGTAAGAAAAACAGCAAAGATGTCAGAATCAAATTCTACACCCGAAATGGTCAGTAAACTAAACTGAATATTTTTTATTTTAAGCCTGACTTTTTGCGTTTTGTATAAATTAGAGTAGATAAAAGAACAGTCGTGAGAAAATCAGTAGAAAATCTTGCAACCAGTAAAATAACTGGTGGAAGAAGACACCCTGCAAGAATTCGAAGAAAGTATGAAACAGATAGATACCCAAATGAGCCAATTACTGGTGCTCAAGTTACAATCACAAGACGAGTCAGGGGCAATAATAATAAAACAGCTTTGAAGACAATTGATTTTGTCAATTTAGCAACAGGAGATTCTAAAGTGAAGAAAATAAAAATTCTCAAAGTATTAGAAAATTCTACAAACAATGATTATCAAAGAAGAGGCATCATTACAAAAGGTGCAATATTAGAAACAGATGCAGGGAAATGCAGAGTTGTTTCTAAACCAGGGCAAACAGGAATAGTTAACGCAGTTTTAATAAAGTGATAAAATGAAGGATTACGAGCATGTCGTAATCTGGTTGGATTATTTTAACAAGACATTACCAAGAGCCAAAGGGAGAAGATTAGAAAAAGAAAAATGTGTTTTCGATCCTTCATTAAAAGAATTAACAGAAGCAGCACAAGCAGCAGGGTTTGAAATTACAGAGACAGATGAAAAAGTAAGATTTCCAAGAAGGTCTTATGTCAGGTCAGGTTACATAGTATTACCAAAAGGATCTACTAAGACAAACATTCTTAACAAAATTTCAGAAAAGTTAGTTTCAAAAAGAGCCAAGCAAACAAAATAAAATCAAATCTAGCTCTTAGCTAAAGTAAAGTTGACAGAAGTCTATGATAAGAATATGATGATTACTGTTTCTAATTGCAGGAGGTAGGCGAAATAATGCACTTAGCCGCTAGCGGCAGAGTGATCATTCAACTATCTAGTAAGTTAGCTGAAGGACAAATACTCTGTGACGAGAAAGGAACTAAAGTTGCAAAAGTAATGGAATTAATTGGTCCAATAAAAAGACCGTTTGCATCAGCAACTCCGTTAACAAACAACATCGAAAAATTCATTGGCAAAAGTGTTTTCGCGTTTGATTATTCTCCTGCTAATACACAAAAATTTAGGAGAAGAAAAAAATGAACATATTACAACCACAAAACTGTCCTGAATGTCAATCCTCATTAGTGGATGATGTTCAGAATGGTGAAATCATCTGCTCTGGTTGCGGCGTAGTTGTCGCAGACCAGATGGTAGATTATGGTCCAGAAACAAAAAGCTCAAATCTCGAAGATAGGATGAAGCTAGCAAGAGCAACAGGACAAACAACTTATTCTCAACATGATTTGGGAATAACAACTGAGATATCAATTAGCACAAAGGACTTTAGTGGAAAAACAATCAACCGTGAAGTTGCAAATCAAATGAACAATCTCAGAAAATGGCAACAACGAGTACGTGTTTCTTCACCAAGAGAAAGAAGATTGGCAAATGTTTTATCAAAAATGGGTGAAACATGTGACGGTCTAAATCTTTCAAGAAACGTATTGGAAACAGCTTCTATGATATACAGAAACTTGGATGGACATGTTGATGTGAAGGGAAAGTCAGTAGCCAGTATTACTGTAGCTACAATTTACATGGCATGCAAACAATGTGATGTTGTAAGATCACTAGAAGAGATTTGTAGAGGAATATGTGTGCCAAAAGATGTCAAGTCAAAGACAAAACTTGCAGCAAAATACTATAGAACCATGGTAATGGAAATGGGTCAATTAAGTGCTCCAGTAGTTACTATGGACAAATACATCTCAAAAATTGCAAACATGACACAAACCGAAGTTAGAGTTGAAAGACTAGCTTTGGAGATAGCAGAAAAAACTAAAGACAGCAGCATCGCAGATGGAAAATCTCCAAATGGAATTGCTGCAGCATATCTGTATGTTGCCTCAGTTTTGTTAGGACAAAATGTCCTTCAAAGAGACGTCTCAAGTATTGCAGGTGTCACAGAAGTCACTATCAGAAACAGATGTAAAGAGATCCTAACATGTTACAAACTCAAAATTACTTTGAGACCATCTCTGGCCAAAATTTAATCCCCCCTTTTTCATTTTATTAATGTCATAGAAAATTCTATTAGGATTAGCTAAATTTCGTCGGTATTATATATAGAAACAAAACAAAATGCACCATGGCAGTACTTGAGATTAGAGATCTTCATGTTTCACGTGAAGGTAAAGAAATTCTCAAAGGAGTTAATTTGAAGACGGGTCCAGGGGAAATACATGCCATAATGGGACCAAATGGTTCTGGAAAAAGTACTTTGGCATACACATTACTTGCACATCCAAAATATGAAGTAACCAAAGGAGATATTTTGTTAGACGGTGAAAGTATTTTAGAATTATCTGCAGATCAACGTGCAAAAAAAGGACTGTTTTTAGGATTTCAATACCCTACAGAAGTATCAGGTGTGGGATTCTCACATTTTCTTAGAACAGCTTACAATTCACTAAGCAAAGCACTCCAAGGAGAAGACAGAGAAGTATTCATCACAGTAAGAGAATTTCAAAAATATCTTAAAGAAAATTTGAATAAAGTAGGATTGAAAGAAGAATTTCTTTCTAGATATCTTAATGAAGGATTCTCAGGAGGAGAAAAGAAACGTGCCGAGGTATTACAGATGGCAGTTTTAAAACCAAAAATTTCAATTTTGGATGAGCCAGATTCTGGTTTGGACATAGACGCTGTTCAAGCAGTAGCAAAGGCAATAAGTCAAGTTTCAGGAAAAGACTCAACGGTAATTTTGATTACTCATTATGCAAGAATTTTAAAATTCTTAGATAAATTAGATTATGTTCATGTCTTTGCAAGAGGTCAAATCTTAAAAACAGGTGATGCATCACTTGCAGATAAATTAGAAAGCGAAGGGTATGATTGGATTTTAGAACAAAAAGTCTAATTGAATTTTCAATAGTTTTTTAAAATGAACAGGTTTAAGCAATAATTATTTTGACGGTGTATATAATATACGAAGTTAACGTAGAATTTAACAAAGAATTCATCAGTATTAAAGAAAATCGAATTACATTGGGAATAAAATCAAAGCCAATTAAAGGAGAGGCTAATAAAGAAATCATAAAAAAACTGGCAAAGTATTTTAGAGTATCAACTTCATTAGTTCAAATAAAATCAGGACATAAATCAAAACAAAAAATTATACAAATACAACATTAGAGAATCTAGTTTTTGTTTAAATAGGGTTCAAAAAAAGAGAGAATATGGAAGGAAATGATGATGAGAGATATTTTTTCAATTTCTCGTTTTTTCAAATAGATCCTAAATGGAGATGGATGGCAGACCTAGCCAAAGAAGAGTCAGCCAAAGAAGTAGAGAACATAATAAAAAATTCAGGAATAAAATTCAGAACATATTCAACATTGGGATTACGTTCAGATGCAGATTTTCTATTTTGGTTTGCAGCAAAATCTATTGATGAAATACAAAGTGTAATTTCAAAATTATATTTAACAGTATTTGGAAAATACATCATTCCAACACAAACATATGTTTCATGTACAAGACCATCAATCTATGCAAGAAAGGGTAAAACGATTGCATTTGTTGCAGGAAATGAATCAAAAAAATATGTGGTTGTTTATCCATTTACCAAAACAAGAGAATGGTATTTGTTATCTAAAGAAGACAGACAGAAACTGATGGATGAACATATAGATATTAGCCAAAAATATCTAGACATAATTCTCAATACCACATATTCATTTGGAATTGATGATCAAGATTTCATGCTGGCGTTTGAGACAGATGATTTAAGAAACTTTCAAGACCTAATCATGGATTTGAGAGAGACTAAAGTTTCAGCATATGTCAAAGTAGATACACCAATGTTAGTTTGTGTAAAAAAAGATATTATTCCTCTAATAGGAAGTCTGGGATAGTGGAATCCCTAAAAGAGTGGGCAACAATAGTCAATGCTCTAGAAAACGGTGATCAAACAGTGCTCCTAAGAAAGGGAGGGATATTAGATGTGGCATCAGGATTTAAAATTGAATCAAAAAAATGCATATTATTTCCTACACAAGAACATCAAGAATACAATCACATAAAACCACAATTTCACAAATATCTTGAACAAGTAAAATCAAATCCACCAAAGAGTGGATTTAATAGAATTACATCATATGCAGAAGTATTAGCAGAAGCAGATATTTCATCTGAGGAAACAATCAAGAAATTATCATCATTTCATATTTGGAGTGAGTCATACATCAACGAAAGAAAAAATTGGAAACCAGACAATCCAATGAAAGCAGTATTTTTAAAAGTCTATAAAATTCCGGAGTTCAATACACCTTTAAAG
>JBOGRE010000229.1:0-2308 GCA_050749345.1 Nitrosarchaeum sp.
CAACAGTGGTGTTTGCAAATATTGCATATAAAGCAAATGATTCTACAATAAATCCAAATTGTATGAATATGGAAACGGTAGGACAATTTGCTCAATTCCAGTTTAAGATTCCTACACTTCCTCCTGGATATGCATTAGAATGCGGATCTGCTAATACGTACGAAATTCATTTGCTGTATAGTGACAAACCTTCAGTAAATATCTCTGATGACCACAAATCACTCCAGGACAATTTAGAAGGAAAAATTTCTCAAGGTGGAATATATTTATTCATCTTTGATGAAAAAGACTTTCTAGGTCAGCAAAGATTTGAATCTGATATCGGAGATACAAACAAATTAATTGTAGAAAGATATGACGCAGCAATAAAAGAAAATCCAAATCTCAATTTACAATTAATTCAAATAAATGGTAGAACAGCTTGGGCAAATGAATCTTGTACTAATTGTGGTCAACAATCAATAGATTTTAGTGATGGCAAAGTAATTGAAAATAAGTTTGAAGTACCAACTCGAATTTATTGGTATGATGAAAACGGTGTCGTATATTATCTAAAAGCAAACATGCCATTAGATACTCTAAAACAAGTTGCAGAATCACTAAAATAACTCAAAATTCCTTTTACAATTTCTTCATATGCAATATAATAAAGAAACAATGCAAATGAATCCGTTCCATTTGAATCGTTTAGAATAATTCTTGCAGATGTCTGTAATCTATCACTGTTGGTTTCACATAATTCTGCACCTTCTAAGTAATTTACCACACAAAAGAACAATCAGAATTAATCTTAACCTTTACGATAAGCGTCAGGTTTCTGTGAATAAACTGTGGGATTTCTATTTTTATCGATTATCAGTAAAAAGGGATCCCCCTTTGTGTGCCTAAAAAGTTGGTTATGACTAGATCATAACGTAAGTTGATTTGATGGAAGACATTATACGGATGGAATAGTAAAGAGACTAAATTGAACCACAAAATTATCTTAATTATCGCACTAGTGTCAGTTATGATGGTCTTTACCAGTCCTGTATTTGCTGATACTGTAAAATCTGGAACGCTCAAAACAAAATGCAAGCCCGGCCAAATCCTGATGACCAACTCACATAAAAATTTCTGTGTAAAAAAGACATCTGTAAAAAAGATGATCAGTCATGGTTGGTCTATGGTAAAATTATCTGACATCAAAAACGATGTAGTGCCAAAAATAAAAAATCCCATCCCATCTTTAACTAATTCAAATGTTATGGTTGGTACTAGTCCTGACAAGGACACAAACGCAACTATGATTAACAAATGGTATGCAGACAATTATGTAGGCATAGAGGTACCGGAAATTGGATGGTATCCTTTAGGAGGACCACTTTCAGTGTTGGCTACAAACTATACTATAACATCCACACATCCTGGTGCAATCAAAATTTTGCTGATTGGTATGGAGCCAAATCCGCCCAAAGCAGGAGAGAATATTCGATTCTCTGTTACCTGGAAAAATATTTCTGATCATACAATTTATCAATCTGCTGATAATGGACTCCCTGCATTAGGCATGGTGATTACTCCTGCAGATAAAGTAAGAGTTGGCTTTGTAGGTTACTCCGATATTGGATCCGGTGGTACACCAGTTGCACCAACAGAACCAGGTCAAATAAGAACTGTACAATCAGGTGTAGATAAAACATTTGGCCATTTTGATTCTAACCATTTCGAAAATATAGAATTTAGTCCTGGCTCAATCCAAGTACTCAAACCTGGAACACTACATGTTATTTTGGAACTAATCTCACAGAATAAATCTGGTGGTGTTCGTGACATGATGGAAACAATTCAATTTGATGTAAATGCTACAAAATAGAATCAATGAAATTATCAAAGGCGGAGGAAAAATAAATTAAATTCTGTAAATATTATGAAGCACAAAAAGCTAATCCTTATTGCCATTCCTTTAGTATTTGCAGCCTTTCTTATCTTAAGTTATGCAAACTGTGAACAAAAACCACTTGTTTTACTTGGATATCAAATACATCAAGTTACAATAACTACTGATAAAGCAGAATACAAACCTGGGGAGACAGTATATTTTACTATGAAAAATACAGGATCTATGCCAGTAAATCTTGCTAGTTCAAGTGGTGGATTGGGTATAAAATTAGATTATACTGAGAATAATCCACGAAGTATAGATGCTCCTGCAAACAGGGTTTTTTATCCATGTGAAAATATAAAACATGCAGTAACTCTTATTGTTGAAAAAGATGAACCTACGAAACCAATGGTCCCTGTAGAGCCTGGAGAATATGAAGCATCT
>JBOGRE010000230.1:0-1563 GCA_050749345.1 Nitrosarchaeum sp.
GATAATATTCCATTATATGACATTAGTTTAAGGAAATTCAATCGTTTTGATTTTCCAACATTTTTCATTCCGAATAAATCGTTGTATGGAGGTAGATCAAATATTGTGTCAAAATAAGTATGTGTAATCCAGCATGGTTGAAAGTAATAATCATAATCAAACTCATTTTCAAAAAAAGTTCTTTCCATCTTGTATAAATTATCAAAAATCTCTTTGGGATTTACTTTGTCGCTAGATTGAATATATTTTTGAATGTCTTTGTTTTTCCATTTGTTATTTAATATTTTAAAGCCTGAAAAAATATTAGTGATGTATTTTTGCTTTAAACTTGGATCATCGATAGGCAGAATTTTTTTTCCATCTATTCCATTTGTAACAAAATATGCTTTTGAATCATACGTGTTAAGACCATTTTCTATGATTTTTGTGGGTAAATATACCAGAATCAGTCTTTTTTTATCACTATCCAACGTAATTGCTCTTAGTTCTTTAGGTGATTCATCTAATAGTTCATACTCGATTCTATCACTAATTTTGAATTTTTGATTGCTCTTTAGGATTTTATCTTCAACATATGTTAAAGCTGATTTGAATAATTGTTCAAGTTCTTCATTATCTATTGGTTCTTTTGATTTTTCATTTATTGTTGAAATATGACTAAATGCAATCTCTGTATCCTTTACTGTCTTTAGCACATCACATGATAGTTTGAATAGTGTATTGTTTCTATTTCCTTTAGGCACCCCATTCTTTATGGAGTTAGCGAGTTCTTCTTTTATTGATTTTTTTACTAAATTGAATCCTAATTTTTCAAGAATTGGTTTTATTTCTTTTTCAAAATCAATATGATTGATAGTTCTGCTCTTAGATATTTTCTCATATGTTTTTCCTGTCTTGATATAATTTCCGTCAGAATTCTTCTCATAATGTTTTGAAGTTTCACCAACTACAAAAGTTCCAGTTGATTGAATGTCAATATGTTGTTCTTTATTGTTGTCTAATCGCATTATCTGTGGCAAGGTATTTGCTTTAACAAATATGTGAAATCCTTTCCCTGTCTTTACTACGTATGTTTTGTCTAATAGTTGTTCAAAGTATGGAAATAAGGAGTAATCATCAACGTCAATTACAAATATCTTTGATTCACCACCCATAACAATCCCAAATGATTGTTCCTCTGTTACATTGCCGTCATAGTTCTGCCAATTATTGACAGCAGGTCTTTTGTCTCTTAATGGAAATATTCGAATACCCTGTTCTTTCAAACTGGTTATGGCCTCTTCTCTTAGATTCATTCTATCTTCTCCATTGAATCAACAAATTTCTTATCCTCTTGCTCATAACATTTCTGACAATATTCTACTGTGAATTTTTCCCCAAATCCGCCATCATACACTACTCTGATTTTCTTTATCTCATCACAATTGCACTGATACACTACAATCTCAGATGTGTCTTTTTCTTTCTTTGCAGATTGTTGTTCTTGTGAGTTCATATTCAATAGGTTCTTAGGGATAGATTCTAGTATACTATTCAATGGTTAGAATTGTACCCAAGACTGAA
>JBOGRE010000231.1:0-5736 GCA_050749345.1 Nitrosarchaeum sp.
TAGTAACAGAGATTAATAACTAAATAATATCTTGTATTATAACTTGAACCATTTTTCTATTTACAATTATGTAATTCTAATTTTCACTATTATCTTTCTTACCATCTCTCCAATTTATCTAGATACAATTTTTGCTCAAGATAAAGTAATTTCCAATCATGACAATAGCGATATAACTTATGTAGCAAAATTTGTGTGTGGTTCTATTGTAGATGATAGTGGTTCGTTACGACCAGGCCATTATAATACGGATATCGGCATTACTAACAAACAATTATCTAAGATCTCTTTCTTCTGGACCGTGTCGGTAAATGATGGACCAATATCGCATTCAACTTTAATGACACTAGATCACCAAAAATCAACAGGGCTTGATTGTGGTGATATTAAAAAAGTGATAGGCTTAGGAAATAACACTTCGCATGTAGGAGGATTTGTATTTATTACAATCCCACAAAACTATGACCTTGCAAATCCAAATACTGTGACTCAGTATTCTTCAGAGAACATAAACTTGTTAGATGTTCAGGTTTTCTTTACTGCAAATGCACTAGATACATTACCGCACGAAGTCGTTCTTGAAAAAATAACGTTTTATATAATTAATGATGAAACTGGTAAAATCCCAAAACACATGATGAAAACTACATTGGATGTTACACTGGAGTCAAAACTAAACGTAATATCTGATACAGAAAGAAAAGTAAAGGAAATTTTATCTTCAACATATGATATTTCTGAAAACGAATTTAATAAAATAGAAATTAGGATAAAAAATGTCTCAATAGGAGTTGGTTCTATGATAGATGATCATGCAATTTCTCTAAGTATAGTAAAACCACAATTATATCCACAAGTTAAACAATAAAGGTAATTTTAAATTGTTAAGTCATATATATCAAAAATAGTAATATGATTATGAATAATTCTAAAATTATAATTTTTTCTCTAGCACTATTGGTAATTTTACAAATTCCTTCATATGTTTATGGTGATGGATTAACACAAGAAAATCTTCCTCCAGCAAGTGTAGGTGATAGAGATGCTAGCTTGTTTATCAAAATCAGCCCACCAATTCTCACTAAAGATACAGTTGGCGATAAATTTTTAGAATTACGTCTTTTTGATGCAAAAACAGAAGAGGCAATTAAACATACATCATTTTTTGTGACAGTTGATAAAGACGGAAAACTTTTGATGAGAAATTTGTTTCATACACATTCTGGCAATTTAATCCTCAAAATTCAATCTGAAGATCTCGCTGTAAATAATGTTGTTGTATATGGTGATCACGAACCATTTCAAGGAGGGTGGACATCAATAAATGATAAAATTACTGTCAAGGCTCCAATTTTACTTGATGCTGGATTGTACCACTTTGAAATAATGATTTTTGGGATAGATTATGACACAACTTTATTTCCTCAATCCAATGCCCCAAGATTTGATTCTTGGCTTAGTGTTGGAGATGTTTTCAATCAAGTAATTTCTACTGGAGGCAAATCTTATGATTTATCTGTTACATCATATTATGACAAAATAAATAATTTTAATTATGTTGAAACCAAAAAATTAGTCTCATTTTCAATGCCATTTAATTGGGATACATCAAGACTAGAAAAACAAAATGTTTTTGTTCATGAAGAAATTCATTTTCCAACTTCGTTTAAAGAATTTTCACAAAGTGGAACATACAAAGCAACTGTAAATGGATTTCCTATTACTGGAAGAATGTTAATTGCTGATCCATATTCAATGGATAATACATTAATTCTCCACTTCCTATTAAGCAAAGAAAACATTTTTGATATTGCAAAAACTATCAAATCTGGAACAAAAACAATGGAATTTAGTTTATCTCCAGATAGTGGATTGGCGACAGAAAAAAATTCAATTGATATTAAATTTGATAGTGGTGCATTTGCTCGAGTGCAATATGACTCTAAATTAATTTCAGGTAAAATACCGTTCGAGATAACTTTTTTTGATAAAGATAACAAATTATTAAAATGGGTCACGTATGGTTACAGAATAGAAGATTCTTTAGGAACTACAATTTATGAATCAAAAAATACTAATCCTAATGCCCCTGGTATAGTTTTAACAGAAGGTATTGACAAACCTGAATTTGATTTTCAATCTGCAGGTAAATACAAGATTACATTGGCACTTTTTAGTCATGGAATAGATAACTTACAAACATTATCTGGGATATCTAGTACGTCTTTTGATATAGGATCAGGCAGCAATCAAATACCGTCATGGATTAAAAATAATGCTGGATGGTGGGCAGATGGTTCAATTGACGATAACTCATTTGTACAGGGGATACAATACTTGATCAAAGAAAAAATAATGAAAATTCCACCGACCTCTCAAGGCACAGGCACTGGAACAAACGAAATCCCTAGTTGGATTAAAAATAATGCTGGATGGTGGGCAGATGGTTCAATTGACGATAACTCATTTGTCCAGGGAATTCAATTTCTAATAAAGGAAGGTATTATGAAAATTGGATAATAATTTTAGTAATCTCTACAATGATAAAATATGAAAGATATCAACAATATTCTTCCAAAAGTACCTAACATGAGATGGGGAGCTTTAATGAACAAAGCGCCAACTAATAAAAAAGTAGATGAAATGAATAAAATTTTTCCCCACAATGGAAAATGGCATACTGTATTTGAAGAAAAAGATCAAATAACTATTGATGGCAAACAAATTTGGAAAAAAGATCCAAACAAATGGACTTGATTGTTGTTCTTTTTATCAACATTGAGAAACAACTTTCATGTTAATACATAAAACATTCATAATTTTATCATGGCAAATCAGTATCTGTGGATTAGTGTATCTGTAGCAGTCTTTTTTGCTGGTATTGGTATTGGTTATGGTATGTTACAATCAATATATCAACCTCAGTATATGATGAATACACAACAAATGATGAATGACCCTAATACCATGACACAATGGCATAAAATCATGATGAGTAATAATACATATATGGATAATTGGATGAATATTATGATGAATGATCCTCAATCTATGCCAGTATGTGATGAATCAAATGATGTCAAATCAACAAACTATGTAACAATTTCACAATTCTATGATGAATGATCCTCAACACATACAAACCATGATGAATGATTCCCAATACATGCAAAAAATATCTGATTTGATGAAAAATAATCCACAAATGATGCAACACATGATGAATTTAATGAATGGCATAATGATGGGTTCAAACATGACTCATAACCAAATGATGTCTCCGTAACTGTTTATTTTTTAATTTAAATAAAGAATATTTGAGAATAACTTAATCTAGATTTTTAAATAGACAATCAGGAAACAAAAGAAGATTTGAGCACAAAAACTTTACATGTATTAATTTTGTTATCCTTCTCTATCTTTCTTCCATTAACAATTGTAAATGTTTATGGTCATGGCGTAGGAAATGAAACATTTCCACCTGTTAATCTATATGGAAAACAAGTAAGTTTGGAAGTTTCTTCATCTCAAAATAATTCAGATAAAAATGATGATCAACAAATAATAATTTCATTAATTAATTTTGATTCGAAAATTACACTTAGAGATGTCACATTTTTAATAAAATCTAGTCATGGCGAACAATTTCTTTTTGAAAAAGAATTTCAAAGTGATAATGGTTCCATAATTTTTAATTTTATATCAGAAAATACTGAAACAATTCAAGTTGAAGAAGAGAGTGAGGGAAATTTCTTTGGTTCATTAATTGGATTAGATAATAGAATGATAAACATAAAGGGTCCAAAACTAAGTAAGGGAGGACTTTACAAGTTTGATATTAGCATTATTACGGCTGATGGTTATTCAAAGAAATTAGATGTACCGATAACTTTCAATGCAGGAATTTCAATTGCCCAAACATACAAACACGAAATTAATCACCCTATTTTTGGACCTCAAATCATTAATGTTGTTACATTTTATGACGAAATAAAGAATTTTCAATATAATATTGAATCTAAAGAAATTACTTTTTTAATGCCTTTTGAATGGAGTGTCAATAACATTAATCAGACATCTGTAGTACATGAAGAATTAGTAATTCCAAAAACATTTGGAGATCTACTAGTATCTGGATTTTCTATATATGTAAATGGGATCAAATTATCTGATGATATTATAACAATTGATGATTTTTTTTCTGATGGAAGAGTAGTTCATTTTATTATCAATCAAAAAGAATTATGGAATGTTTACAATCATAATCCAAATCAAAATGGAATGAATTTTCTTATCAAGCCAAATTTAGATGATGTTCAATTAAGTTCAGTAACTGAAAATGGACAATTTCGAATTTTTGTATCTTGGGAACCACAAAATTTACAATCAAATTCTAAAGCAAAAATCTATTTTGATGTTACTGATATTTTTCTAAAAAATAGACCAATAGCAGTAAATTATGATTTTTCAATCACTCAAAACGATAAAATAATTTTTAAACAAAGTGGAGTTAGTAGTGATTCTAAAGAGAAACACAATACGGTAGAATTTACAATACCAAATGATACAACTGGAATTGTACATCTAAATTTCCAAAATCTTGCAGATAACAATCTTGCAAAAACATCTATTCCAATTATAATTAATCCTATAACACTTGAAAATTATGATATTTCAATACCTGAATGGATACGAAACAATACTGGATTGTGGGCAGACGATAAAATTGATGATAACTCATTTGTACAGGGGATACAATACTTGATCAAAAAAAAAATAATGAAAATTCCACCGACCTCTCAAGGCACAGGCACTGGAACAAACGAAATCCCTAGTTGGATTAAAAATAATGCAAAGTGGTGGTCAGATGGACAAATTGATGATGAAACTTTTGTTCAGGGAATTCAGTATTTGATACAAAATAGAATTATTCATATCTAATCAAATCTAATTTGAAACATGAACAGCCTGTTTAAATCTATAAAATACATATTGTACTAAAACAAGAGAAATAACAGATCAGTTAATTGAAGACTATAATCCAAACAAATTTGAAAAACCAACATATAGATTCAAAAATATTATCAACTCTTTCTAGTCTATTACAATCAAAAATAATATTTCTTATTATTATATTCATGTTCACTTCATTACTAATTTCTCAATTTACATACGCTGAGGTTTTCATATCCCCACAAGAATATGTTGGATATTTTGATTATGAAGGCGTTTATACAGTTGGAGGTAATGTAAAAAACCAAAATAACTATGCAGTAACTCCAACCATTTTTGTCACTGTAATTGATGAAGAAAATACATTTTCCAAAACAATATTACACGTTCCCATTCCACCAAACATGGATATTCCATTTAAGACAAAATTTCCTGAAGTTACAGGACATTCTCCTATATTGATGAAGGCTGAACTCAAATTTGTAAAAACACAAAAAGATCCAATATCGATTGAGGTCCTTTACGATAATACACTAATCAAACATGATGACGGTCATGTTACAGGGAGAATTCATAATAATGGAAATCAAACCATCTTCAATCCAAAAATTCTTGCAATAGCTCATGGTCATGAAAAAGTACTTGATGTTGCTCATAATATTGAATATATTGAAAAAATAGAACCTAATGAAATTCTAGCATTTTCAATGTATCCTGATCCTTCAATAACTGATGATATCATTTTCTATAGCTGTTTTGCCCCTGTAGATAGTACAGTTGTTC
>JBOGRE010000232.1:0-2845 GCA_050749345.1 Nitrosarchaeum sp.
ACAATACAGATAATGCCCCTGAAAGTGGAATTGATTTACCAATAGATAATGTCATTGTAAAATACGTATTGGTAAAAGGAAGAAAATATCTTACTAAGAAAGGTAGATTGAAAGCACCGCTCAACAAAGAAATTAAAATTTTGTGGGGAATAATGATTGGATCGTGTATACCACTTTTTGCTGTTTCTTTCTGGCTTATCTACACACAAACTTTTAACCCTGGCCACATTCCAGTAATATTTGGTCTTGGTTTTCTTATGCTTATTTTAATACCATGCTCATCACTTATCAGATTAATTAAAAAAAGAAAATGTGAAAAATGTAATGCCAATTTTGCGCTTGAAATAACTAAATCTAAACTGCTAGATGAAAAACAACTTTACACAAAACAGGGCAATATAAAATTAAGAAGAACTGAAAACAATACATACAAGTGTAGTTCTTGTGGTAATATTTCAGATAAAAAAGAGTTTAGTTACCATGAAATGTAGTTAGAGATTATCTTGAAACCTCTTAATGATTCCAGAAATGTCTGAATGGGATGCAATATTTTCAAAAAGCTTCGACTATATAAAAAAAGACATTACGCAGTATCATAGTCATGAGGATCCTGAAGAAATGACGCCTAATGAGAGAGTCTTAGTGTTGGGAATAAGTAAACTTCCAATGCCTGTGGAAATAATTGATGTAGAAGTAAATACTCGAGAATATCCTCATCTTAAGGATAATCTCTGCCAACTTGTAAGATACAATTTATACCATATTGGTGAAAACCAAGTAAATTATTGTGGAAAAGTGCCTGCAACAAAAGACGCGATATCATCTTCAATGATAGAGTATTTTGGAATCTCAAACAAAGACGCTTTGTCTATTACAGAAATTCTCATAAAAAAATTCGAATATATTGGATTTTCAATTGATGATGGTTCTTACATTCAATTCACTAGATATAATATAAGAAATAACATTGAAGAATTTTTACGAGATCTACGTTCCCTTTTTTATCAATCTTTTAATGATTATATTATAAAGCGATTCAAGACCGAAAAGGAGACAGATTTTAACACACTGTATCAATTAACGAATGATCCAATACTATCTAGTGATGAATTTTTAAAACCAGATTCAAGATCAGAACATATTACTTTAGAATATCTACAATCTATAATTTCCAATATTCAATTAATACCTGAAGTTCCTGAACCTGTAAGGGCAGAGTTTCAACGTGCAAAAGATTTGTTTATATTTTCCTATTTCAGGTATGAGTTTTTCACACTTTCAACCCGTTCTGCGCTCTTTGCTTTAGAAGTTGCAATAAGACAACGATATTTACAATCACTAAAAGGAAAAGCAACAATTACCTATGAGAATCAAATCGTTCATGAGATAACACAGCCAACATACTCACAAATAGCTAATTTTCTCCATGAAATGCGAAGAAAGAAAAAATGGAAATTTAAGAATGTACAGGTAAATGAAAACGAATTTCCATTTGGAACGACAGAATTAATAAATTGGTTGGGTAGAAATGGTATTCCAAAATGGAAACTTCAATTCTATGACTTAGGAAGAAAGGTTAGGAATAGTTTGGCACATCCAGAACATACATCAATATTTTCTCCATCTAACGGTTTTTTATTAAGAATTGCTTACGATATTAACGAATTGTTTTCTTCTAAAAAAAATAAATAATTTTTATAAAATAGAATTAACCACGACTAAACTATTCATAATAGTTTTTTGGGATTGCTGTCCCTAAGATTATCTTACTTTACTATTTAATGATAAAATAATCAGTTAAGTCTTTTTAGTTATGTTTGATTTGTAACATGTGTAAGTATGGTAGATCATCCTTCAATAGAGAAATTACGAAATATAGCAGAACTAAATTTGTGCGAAAAATGCATACCTGTCTATTCAAGTATAATTGCACCTGGAGTTGTTGAACTCACAAGAACCTACTTTAATGATTGGAAAGACATCGAATGGCGCATTACGAGTATGGTGATGAAACTTGAAGGCGTTTACAAGACTGGTCTAAATATTATTACATTAGACTATGAAGAATCTAAAAAATACAATGATGAAATAGATTATAAGAAATTTAAAAAAATTGAGATGGATAGTTTCAAAAAAAAGATTGAATACCTAAAGGAAAAGGGAATTCTTCAAAAATATTCCTATAAGCTATTAGATGTGGTTAGAGTGAGAAGGAACAAAATCCATAAACCATTCGTACCGTTTACAGGATCAGATTTTATAGCGTTTTCATATGGCGCACACATTGTGCAGAACATATGGCTTTCTGTATTCGGAAAATTTGATGATGAAATGAATAAAAAATTGCTAAAAGGTGCTGAAAAACAAGCAAAATTGTATTATTCAAAAATCACAAATTAATTAAAGTTATATCAATTAAAACTATGAAAATCGCACTTTTCCTTGGAGCAGGTGCTTCAGTTCCATTTGATAAACCAGTAACACTAGAATTAAAAAAACGCTTAATAGAAAAATATCCTTACTCATTAAATTCTCCTCATTATTTATCAACATTTCTTAGCTGTGGCAAATTTCAGGACATAGAACATGTAATGCAGGCAATCCGTGACATAAAATGGTTTTCAGAAAGCTTTGGAGAAAAATTCTTCTCAGATGCAGGATATGGTCTACATTTTCATCGAAGTGGAGATCCAATCTCACTAAAAGATTTCGTTAAAAATGAAGCTGAGAAAATTGAAAAAATCATTGAAAACGAAATTTTTGTAAATTATGCATGGAATAACATACATGATGAGACATTACAGCAAGTGTATGATCAGATTTTTGGAATATTAAAGGAACATTC
>JBOGRE010000233.1:0-1707 GCA_050749345.1 Nitrosarchaeum sp.
TGCAGTGATGATGGACCAACAATTATGATGGTTGTTAACATGGTGTTAGATCCTGCTGCTGGACCTGTTGCGGTTGGTAGATTATTTTCAGGAACAATAAAGGATGGACAAACAGTTAACATTATAGATTCAAAACGAGAAGGAAGAGTTCAATCGGTAAACTTTTTCATGGGTAACCAAAGAGAGCAAATTGGTGAACTAGGTGCTGGTAACATTGCTGCATTATTGGGATTAACTGAAGCTAGAGCTGGCAATACAATTTCATCTGTTAAAGATATACCAATGTTTGAAGGAGTAAAATATGTTTCAGAACCTGTCGTTCAAATTGCAATTGAACCAAAACATCCAAAAGATTTACCTAAACTAGTTGAGGTTCTCAGACAACTAACAATTGAAGATCCTAATCTAGTGGTAAAAATTGATGAAGAAACAGGGGAAACACTTGTTGCTGGAATGGGTGTACTTCACCTTGATGTAGCTACACATCGTATTCAAGATACTAAATTAGAAATTATTACATCTGAACCACTTATCAATTACAGAGAAACTGTCAAAGGTAAATGTGAACCAGTAATGTCAAAATCACCTAATAGACACAATAAGATTTTCATGAAAGTTGAATCCTTAGAACCAGCTATTGCACATATGCTTAGAACAGGTGAAATTAGTGATATGAAAGACAAAAAAGTTGTTGCTGATCTTCTCAAGGGTGCTGGTTGGGATACTGATACTGTTAAGAGAGTTATGAAATTAGACTCACGTGGAAATGTTATGATTAATGGAACAAAAGGTGTTCAATTTATTCAAGAATCCACAGACTCTATTAATTCTGGATTTGAAGAAGTTATGAAAGAGGGTCCTATATGTAAAGAGCAAATGAGGGATTGCAAATTCACATTTACTCATTTTGTTCCTCATGAGGATACTGCACACAGAGGCTTGTCTCAACTAGGTCCTGCTTCTAGACGTGCTTGTATGGGTGCCCTTTTGACAGCAGGAGTCACAATGCTAGAACCAATGCTTGCAATTGAAGTTAGAACTCCAACAGATCTTGTAGGAAATGTTGCCACCGTATTATCTGGAAAACGTGGCAAAGTACTTGACATGACACAAAAAGGAGCTTCTAGTATTATTATTGGCGAAATTCCAGCAGCTGAAACATTTACACTTTCAGAAGCTATGAGAGGACAGACAGCTGGACGTGCAACTTGGAATACTTCATTTAAGGCATGGACTGAAATTCCAAAATCTATAGCTACTACTGCAGTTGCAGAAATTAGAAAGAGAAAGGGTCTAGCACCCGAACCTCCTGGAATAGACGAATATATCGATAGAGAATAAAAATAGAAATCCCCCAGTTTACCCTTGGAAATCTGTCACTATCGTAAAGTTATTCATCTGAGAAATCTCAATTATTTTATGAATGAAAAGCATGCTGTAGCAGGAATCAAGTATTACATAGACCACAAAAAGAAATTCATCGAAGGATTACTAAATCAAAGTCAATCGTGGAATGCAGAATCCAAAGACATGATAGCGGAATTAAGTAAGAGTATTGCAGAACACCTTACTAGGGATGTAGAATATTTTGA
This sequence comes from Nitrosarchaeum sp., assembly GCA_050749345.1. Taxonomy (GTDB): domain Archaea; phylum Thermoproteota; class Nitrososphaeria; order Nitrososphaerales; family Nitrosopumilaceae; genus Nitrosarchaeum. Next base: position 1,593 of record JBOGRE010000233.1, read on the forward strand.
ACAACTTTTGAAGTTAATAGAAGAAAAGAAAAAATCAAAAGACGACCTAAAGATTAGTGAAATCTCTCAACTGGACACTAAAATTAAAGCGGAAATTACGCGCCAAGTACAACTA
>JBOGRE010000234.1:0-1948 GCA_050749345.1 Nitrosarchaeum sp.
TTCTGAGAAAATTGTTCTATGACAACAGGATTGGTGCTCGTCATTTGGGTCTTGAGGATCTGAAACGAGGCTTTCCGTCTCATCTCAAAGGAGATGTAGATAAGAAACTAAAGAAACTGGTAAAAGATAATCTCATCATACCGCATCCTACTTCATATGGTCCACAATATGCTTTGAACCCAAAGCGATTACAAGATGTAATCAATATTCTTGGGGATAGCAAGTAATTCGTGTGTTCATTTGAACAGCGGTCGTCTTAAGTTTTAGAAATCTATCTTTTCTGATCAAGATGGATGAAAATGAGGAACGTGGTATTGGCGAGCGTGGACCAGACAAGCAGCCAAGAGACTTTAATCCAAAATCACTCTTCAACCTAAAGCAGTTTCAAAAACCAGTCCCAAGTGTCAATTCAGGCGTTAATTGGACAAAAATAGGAATTATTCTAGCCTCAACAATAATTGCAGCTTTTGCAATTTGGAAGATTTGGAATCGTAAAAAAAATCAAGAGATCTAATATTAAGAGAATATTTATCACGATAATGTTTTTGGGAGATTATGTCTCAGAGACAGAGTGTTTTTCTAAACAAAGTTTTTGATGCTGGAGTAGCAGGAATTATTGGCTTAGTTGCATTTTTGTTATCCTCATACTACAAGAATATCACCATCGAAAATTATCAATTTTATTTTAATATAATTTTCATTGTCATACCTATATTTGCCGGTGTAATAATTTCAGTTACCCTATTCTATGTAGGTAAATTAAAAAATTATCTTGATTCTTATAACAAAAACAAAGAAGAGGATAGGGAATTACGTAGAAAATTAAATATGAAAAATAGTACATTGAAAACTGATTTTCTTTACCAAAATTCGCTATTTCTTAGTGATGCTGAATACAAAAAGGCTTCATCATACACTTCAAAAATATTCACTGGCATGTTGACTTTTCTTTTATTGTTAGTTTGGGCAGCAATTTATGTAATCTTTATAGAAAAAACCATGAAGATGGACAGTATGGTTTATGTTACAGTAATAATGTTTCTTGATGTTTTAACATTTACTGGTGCCTGGGTGTTGTTACAACGTCGGGTCAATTTGTGGAGTAATAAGATGAAAGAAATCAATCATTATTTGACAAATCTTCGACTTTTATTATATCAACTGGAAAATAAAATAGAGTGATCATGTTACCAATAATTCCAGAAAATTTACCTGATTGGAGCATCAACACAATAAATGAATTAATAAAATACATTGGAATAGAATCTGAAACTTTTGATTTTAAAAAAGAGCTAAATGAACTTGAAGAACATGTTTGCGCCATGGCAAATACAAAGGGTGGTTTTTTGGTATTGGGAATCAATGAAGTGAAAAGTAATGATGGGGCTAGAACGATAAAATTTGAAAAAACTGGATTTGATAATGGAAAAGAAGATGGAATTAACAATAGAATCACCGAAGCTCTCTTACTTGTTGATCCCAAACCGCCAGTTGAAACAAAACAAATTGAAGAAAATGAAAAGTTCTACGTCGTCATAAAAATCCAAAACAAAATTTCAAATTATGTCGATTTCCTTGTAATTAATGCTGTAAATCCTACCCCAAGAAGTATAGCTCCAAACAGCATGAAAAAATTTCCAATTTTTTCTGGTTTTGTATCTGCCTCAGAAATAAAAAATACCGTGAAACCAATCATTAAGAAGGCTATACCCAAACAAAGACAAAAAGTTGAAACATTTCTTAGCTGTCTATGCGACAATAATATTTCTAATATGATCTAAACAAAAAGCATTACGACAAGGCATCAGATTTTTTAGCCACAAATCGGGGGCTTTTTTTTATTGATAGTCGATAAACTCATCTACTAGTGCAAAATCTAACACCTCAACTATATTCCCAAATGGAGTATGCTCCCGTCGGGATTTGAACCAGAGATCACTGCCTTGAG
>JBOGRE010000235.1:0-11545 GCA_050749345.1 Nitrosarchaeum sp.
ATTTAATTTTATTTATTTTTATTGCTAGGATAAGAGATCGTAGACATATTATAATAAGTGGCAAAATAATTAACAACATGTTTCTAAATCTTGCTGGCATATTTTTACAATTAACACCGAAGATTGAAACTCCAATACTTGCAATAATTATCAGTTCCATGACTGCAACAATTTTTGTAATTACATTATTGTTAACTTGGAAAAGCAATAGAGAAAACACAAAGGCGACATATTCTCAACTATTACGAGGATTTCACGAGGATCTTACAAATAGATTAGACAAAAATTCAATTCTTAAAACTACAGAAGATTGTCAAAGATACGCAAATGATTATTTAAACACCATAGATCAGATTGCTTTTCTAGATATACACAAAAAAATCCCTGCAGGAATTGCTAAATATCTCACCAGATTCTTTGATTATGGTTTGACAATAATTAATTGGTATGATCAGATGGTAGGAGAAGATTTCAAGCAGACGGCTAGAAAAAATTGGCCAAATTATTTTCTATATTGTCAAAAATATGGGATAACAGCAAATCCAGATGATAAACTCCCAAAGATAATGTTAGATTATAATTTATTGCAAGAAAAAGAATCAAAATCTTAGAACATCATAAATATGAACAATTAATTTTTGAATTAATTATTTAGAAGATCAGAATAAAAAAATTATATAAGATTTATCATAATACAAACACCAGATAATAGTTGAAAAGATTTGGACTCCTAATTTGCAGTCACAAAAAGAGTTTAGGGGTAATTTACTGCACTTGACGCATTGATTCTGCCCCAACCATAACTGGTATCTAATCCTGATTTTCCAAGATCCTTTGCAGTCTTGATTAGTGCGTCATACACTTGAGCTGGTGTGTATTCAGAATGCACTGATTTGATTAGTGCAATTGTTCCACTTGTTACAGGTGTTGCCATGCTGGTTCCACTCCAAGAAGCATATGATGTGCCAAGTGTTGTAGAGTAGATTCCAACTCCTGGCGCTGTGACATCAACTGCATTACCTCTTCCTGAAAAGCTTGCAGCCTTGTCTAAACGGTCAACTGCACCAACTGTCAGAGAATAACTGATACATCCGGGAATTGATACACCTGCACCACCACTGTTTCCTGCAGCGACAACTACTATCGTCCCTTTTGATAGCGCGTATTTTATTGCATTTGTCATATCTGGCATTACATTATCACATGTTCCCTTGTATGTGTAAGGAGATGATGAACCAAGACTTAGACTGATTGCATCTGCATGAAAATCATCTTCGTTGTTTGGGATACCATCTGGACCGTCGATTGCCCAATATATTGCGGCAACAGTATCACTGAAATAACCAGAACCAGAGGAATTCAAGACTTTACCTGGAATGATTTTAGCATTTCGTGCTACACCTTCTGCTTTTGGATCAATGCCATCAGCGGTAATGATTCCTGCAACATGGCTTCCATGACCGTTGTCATCAAATGGATCAGAATCATTGTTGACAAAGTCCTTTCCTCCCAAATAGCTTGATGACAGCTCAGGATGATTATAGTTGTAACCTGTATCCAGGATGACAATTTTTCTTCCATCGCCAGTGTTTCCTGATGTCTGTATGGTGTTTGCACCAATCTGTATGTTTGCTGTGGTGTCAGCTGCAAATAGTTGAATGTCTTCTTGCAATCCTAGTGTATCTGCAATTATTGGATTACATTCCAATGCTTTGAGACCTTTAGTCTCTTGAACTATCTTACATCCTTTTGATACAGCATTTTTTACCTCACTGTCAGTATGTGCTAGTAATCGTTTACCACTTGGCTGAGCCTGGACTGGCACTAATATGATAATTGATGACAACACTAGTGTCACTACCAAGATAGCAAAAATGGAATGATTTCTTTTCAATTGATAACAAAATGGAATTAGATTCTATTAACTTTTGTGATGTAATACATAGTAATACTCGATATTTAAAAACTGATTTTACGGTATATCTCACCACGAAGATTTATGATATTTTTCATGTAATTATTGTATTCCTGATACAATTTTCTTGAATCAATAATTTTGAATTTCATCTTGTCTTTCAAACTACAATCTCACAATCCTAAAAGATCAAAGATTTCTTTTCTATTATGACCTTTTTCAAATAAATTTAATTCTAGAAAAAGCCTTAAACAACAATGCTTTCGATATTATATGGAAAAAATGTATCGAAAAAGTCTAGATACACCAGATGAAAAAAGAGTATTTGATAAAGGGAAACTAGAACTTGTGACGTTAGTAGGGATTACGTTTGGTCGTGCAACCCTTCAACCTGGATGGAGATGGTCTTCCAGCATAAAACCAATTGTTAAAACAAACAGTTGTGAAACACCACACACTCAGATGTTATTTCAGGACATTTAATGACAAAAATGATGATGGTACACAGAAGAATCTTGGTCCAGGTGATGATCTGTAATTCCTCCTGGACATAATGCGTGGGTAATTGGAAGTGAACCTGTTGTTCTAATTGATCTAACTGGAATGAGTAATTTATGCTAAACCCTGAGACATGATCAATTAAATTAATTTTAAGAAAAAGAGTTTAGAATTTAACGATTAATCTTTTGTCCATAAATTATACACTTTTGCTACTCATTATTTCTTCAAATTCAATTTTTTAATTTCAATGTGTTACAAGCATTAAAAAAATGATTTTATCGGTTTGGACTAAATGCACATAATCCTGGATAATCTGGACACGCTGATTGGTTAAGAATTTCAAATTTTGGATTTCCTTTATTGTCATTATTATAATGAATTAGTACCCATGATTGATTATTTGTAAAATCTGTTTCAATAAAATGATGTTCAGGATTTGCTGTTACTACTAGGAAGTAATAACCTGATGACACATTTGTCATATCAAGTTCTTGTCCCTCAAGTTCATGATGATATTGATCCATCCATCCTGGACTGACTCCTTGAAATTGTCCATCACAAAGCGAGTATGCTCTTTCGTTATTTGGAGAATTGTCACTAATCTTTATCCAATCTATAAGACAGAACGTTACCTTCTGTGCACCTGTACCTGTCTTAGTGGTTGGATGTGTATCATATGGTCCACTTGCGGTATACAACTCATATGAAGTCACTGCCGCGATGTGGAAGTGTTTGTGTTCTGGGTGATATTGGAATTCACTTACAGTGTATTCATTCCACAATGTTCCATCAGATTTCAAAAGTTGTTGTTTTGCTAATTGTGGCAAAGTTGGAGTTGCAGGAGTCTCTGATCTCATTTGCCATTGTCCATCTCCAATATTTGCTATAGATGTAGAAATTCTTAGAGTAGTATGCTGTTGTGTATTTTGTAGTCCTATTTGTTGTGGTACTGCCTCTCTAAGATCTGGGATTTTAGCAATTCCTACTGCACCAACTGGAATGTTACAATGAAATCCATTTTTTGCATTTCCACATGATGAATCCACTTTCCAACTCCAAACATCATCGTATGCTTGAGCATCTTTAATTGATGTTAATGTTATTGCCCCAACTGTAATTAATATTACTGTTACTGATAGTATCATAACGTTTTTGTTTTTATTCACTTGTGGTTTGAACTTTTATGGCAATAAAATTAGTTCTGTGAATTATCTCTGACCTTAGTGTGTATTGTAAGATGATTTTTTGTTAATTACGTATTGAATATAGAATAATTTGTAATTAAGAAATCTTTTCCATCATCGTTTACCCAAATTCCAACTGGGTATACGCTAGGCTTTGTAAAAACCGAAGAAACATCAAAATCAATTAAAACAGAGGTTAGAATCAAAGTTAAATTTTGATAAACATTTTTAATGTCAGGTTAAAAATGGTCATTATGAGATTTTTTAGTAAAGAAAAAGTCATTCTAGAAACCAAATGTAGAGAATGTGACATGGAATTTTCAGAATCAGAAAGAATGATTCGCCATATGATTAAAGCTCATACAAAGAAAAAACCAAGCTGTAACTGTTGATATAAAATTCAATTTTATTCAGATTTTTGAAAATGTAAAGTAAGAGTTGAGATGAAAAGATTTGACACCATATATGCATAGTATTTTAGAAAAAGAGTTTAGAATATTTTTCCACATAATTTAATCAAAATTCCATACCACTTTTCACGATTAGTGTATTATGTACAAAATAGACATTTAGTGATTTACCTGTTGGAATAACAAGTACTGAATTGTTTTAGCATTATATTTGTAATACAAGTAGAAGCTAATGACAGAGACACTCACATGATAAATAAACACAAAAATCATGTTTATTCATTATGCACTTGAAACCAAATTTAGAAAGAGGTGTTTTTATCCATTTCATATAGTACCAACTCCAATTTTTTTTATATGGTGATTAGTATAATAAACTCAAACATGTACTTGAAAAATACATCCCATTTGATTACATGTTTTTTATTTAACTTTAGTTCAAAGCTCTAATTTTGAGTCAAAATAGAATGACTTCAACTAAATAAACAAATGAATTCTAATCGTAGAGAAAATAAAAAGAAGGAAATTGCTAACTGTTTATCAATACTTTCTTTGTGCCTCTTTGAGAGGTCACCCAACTACTACCATTCCCATCCTTGATTTTATGCATGGAAAATATGATGCTTGGGATTAGTGGTCGGCCTGGAGTTTTAATAGCCTCGATGCCAAGACCATCTCCAGTTTTTCCTACGGCCATCATTAGATTGATGACATCTCCTGCTTTGAAAACAGACATGGTCTGATTCACAATAACATCCTTGTCATCATTACTCCTAATAGTACAACGTACACTCGAATTTGGTATGTCCTCACCATTTCTTCTAAGCCAAAAATCGACGTGACCTTTGTCGCTGCCTGATTTTCTTCCCACTTGGGGAGATGCAATAAGCACGTAAACTCCAGAATCAAGAATTTTTATGTCCGCTGGATGCTCTAAAGAATGTTCTATACCAGAAATTTGGTCATTTTGGTCCATAAAAACAGGTACTGGTTCTATTGTATCTGGTCTTTGATCTACAGTACTAACTATCTGTGCATAGTCTACAGTCATTATGTAAATGTAATACTTGTTTCATAAATTATAGGTGCCTTTACTTGTAGCCATTTGTATTCATTTTCTTCTAGAAATTTTTAAAAATTTCAGAACTAAAAATTACTTGTGAAAAATCTCAAGAATTTCAAAACAAGAAAAAAAATTAAACTATGAATTTATTTAATTTCTTGGAAAGATAAACACACCATATTTTTATCAGTGTTTATTACCGTCAATTTTAATGATAAGTCATTGGCCATCTTTTGATGATCGTATACGAGAAATTGTGAAAATTTTTCATTTATTCCATGATGAATATTCAAATTATGAATATTATTTTCTTTAGAATGTTTAACAGCCCCAAAACGGAGCGCGTTTATTTCCAGAATTTGCATAAAGTATTCAAAATCCATCTTATCATGAGTCAAAAACATTAATTCTTTAGGCACAGTTCCCCCTAGATCATGGGCTAACTTTTCAATTGTTTTTTCATCTAAATTTTTAAATATTTTCCCTACCATTCTTTTTGTAAGAGGTACAAAGCCAATCTCATCCGCGTGTCTCTTCCATGTAATATGATGTCTTGCAATACTTGACATCAAAGAGTTTAAGCTTATTCCTTTCTTCTGAGCATCAGCTAATAATTCATCATATATTGTCTTTTCAATTCGACATGATAAATTTACTGATTTGGTTTTATTTTTTTCTCGCATAAATTTCTCCTAAAAACCACAGTGTATAACCTGATTTTATTTTCAGTTGCCTCACAATATGATATTGGAATTGAATTTACAAAAAAAACTATTAAAAAAGAAAATACACTCACAGAAAATTTGTTTAACACATCATTTTTTCCTCCTTATTTTAATTAGTTCATATAAGTATTAAGTATTTTTATATGAATCTAACCAATTCTGAAAAAATTTTCTACAAGAAATTTATTCAATTCACCTTGTACTGTGATTTTAATGTACTAATTCATCTTTTATGAGTAAATAATGATTCATAGTATCTATACCATTCTAATTCTGTATAATCATTTACGAATAAAATTAGAGTTTTATTTTAATCTTCAATTTCCAAATTCATTCTAGGCAATGCCCTAGTAAAACCTATCAACTATTTTCTGAATTTTTTTACTTGTAATGATTTCCAACAAAACATAGTTTACATATTTTGCTTCCAACTCTAGTCTTTAGGAATAAGATTTGGTCAGGAGTTAATCTCCCATGCTGAATCAAATTGATCAATTCTTCAGTTTCGATGGTTTCAAATTTTTCTTGGCATGGACATTCCTTGCATCGACAATTAATTTTTTGACCCATAAAGTTGCAAACTCAAAGTATCTTAATAATTCATAGTCGAGAAGAATAGAGTTTAGAATCTAATTATTAGTATCAATTAGAAAGAAATTCTTTGAGTTTAAAGATTAGTACCCATCATACTACCAATAATTGCAATAAAACTAATCAGGTATACCAGGATTCCAATTACGAGCATTACAATCCCAATAATTAGACAATTCTTTGCAATATTTGGAGAATCTTTTCTCAGGGCAAAATATACAATCAACCCACCAATTATACTAAAAAATATTGGAACTAAATACCACCATTTAGAATCAGGTTCAGTAGCAGTTGTGGATTTATTCATGATTGATTTGAGTTGTTCGTTTACCAACCTTCCACAATGTGTGCATACATCTGCATCTGTTGAAGATAATTCATTACCACATTTTGAACAAAATGCCAATGATTTTCTAAATTTTCTATAAACTTAAGCTTATTGGAGTATCTTTACACCTACCCACTTGTGCTTGTATCTTTACACCTACCCACTTGTGCTTGTATCTTAATTGTCTTTAATATTGAATCATCATCCGATGACTCATGTATAATATCAATCACAATTACTGATATGTACGCAAGAATTATGTCCACCCCGATATACTATACTGATTGATTTTTTACTTATTTTAATTCAGTCCCACATTTAGTGCAAAAGTTATTTTCAGATAACTCATTTTTGCACATTTTAAAAATGCTAGAGATTCGTTCTTGGTAAGGATGTATTTCATATTCGATTTTACTCATAGATTAGAAAGCGTAGAGGAAGGGTATAAGAGGAAATGGTCTACGCCAGGTAAGGGACTCGAACCCCTGCACGCTTGCGCGTAGCCGTTTTCGAGACGGCCGCCGTACCACTTGGCTAACCTGGCAATAAATCTTAGAAGCATCCACATAATAAAGCAAATCAGAACCAATAAAAAATTAATAATGTTACAGAGTTAGTCTATGTCAAATAATTCATTTTGAAAGCGTCTAATTATTTGCGCTTTAGATGTATTCCATTCTTGCTCAGAAATATGATCAGAGAAAATAGAGTGAAACCCATCAAAGGATTTTAAATTATTCATAGTGATAATCAATTGTTTTTCATCTTCAGATAGTGGAAAATAAGAAATAATTTTTGAAAAACTATTTTGAGAATTTACCTTTATTTGATATATTTTGTATTCTAAATTTACGGTTAAATTTAGATTCTTCATTGATTAGTATGAGTTTCCTTTTTTATATATCCAATTATAATCAAAACCGCACCTACAAGCATCCACCCTATGGCATAGCCAGACAAATCTTCAGAAAAGATAGGGGTTTGGGTTACACCAAGATTTAATGCAAAACTTACTGTGCCACCAACAATAAAACTGATACCTGCCCAAAATAACCAATTTTTCATAATATACAAAAACATTGACGAAAACAGATATTTGTACTAGTATCAGTTTAAAAGATAAACACAAAATAGCACAAAAAATCATTAACAAGCAATGGGACTAAATCTAAAAGAATTAGTAGTCAGAGAGAAAACAACGTTAGAATCATTTTCATCAAAAGTCATAGCAATTGATGCCTATAATGCGATATATCAATTCCTAGCAAGCATACGAGGTCCTGATGGATTACAATTATCAGATTCGGAAGGCAGGATCACTAGTCATCTTAGTGGGTTGCTCTACAGAAATATCAATTTTCTGTCTCTAGGGATAAAACCAGTATACGTCTTTGATGGAAAACCACCATCATTAAAAACTGCAGAAATTGAAAGAAGAAAACAAATCAAAAAAGACGCTACTGTAAAATATGAAAAGGCAATCGCAGAGGGAAACATGGAAGATGCAAGAAAATTTGCACAGCAGACAACTAGCATGAAAGATGGCATGGTAAAAGAGTCAAAACAAATTTTGACTTATTTTGGAATTCCATACATTGATGCACCCTCTGAAGGAGAGGCAACTGCAGCTCATATGACAAATACAGGACAGGCATATGCATCAGCTAGTCAAGATTTTGATTCAATATTGTGTGGAGCAAAAAGATTGATAAGAAATTTTACAAATAGTGGAAGAAGAAAGATTCCCAATAGAAACACGTATGTTGAAATTGAGCCAGAAATAATTGAAACACAAAAAACATTAGATTCTTTGGGAATTTCAAGAGAGCAGTTAGTAGATGTTGGGATCTTAATTGGCACTGACTTTAATCCAAATGGTTTTGATAGAATAGGACCAAAAACTGCATTAAAAATGATCAAACAATATTCACGATTAGAAGACATACCACAAATTCAAGAACAATTACATGAAATTGATTATGAACAAATACGGAAAATATTTCTTGAACCAATTGTAGCAGATGTGGAGGAGATAGTATTTGGGAATGTGGATTATGAAGGAATGACCAATTATCTAGTCAAGGAAAGAAGTTTTTCAGAAGATAGAATACAATCATCATTGAATAGGCTAAAAAAAGCGCTAGAAAAAAAGAGTCATAATTTAGATCAGTGGTTTCAATAAGATTTCAATTTAATAACAGGTCAAATGTAAATTAAAAAATGTTCCAGACAGATGCAAGAAAAATTCTAAAAGATGCACCAATCATGTGGAGAAGAATCAACTCTATAGGAATCATTCTAGATTGTAATTCCACTTATGCTAGCAAGCTAGGGTATACAAAGTCCGAGATTTTAGGCAAGTCAGTATTTGAACACGTGCCAAAAGAAGCATGGGAAGTCATGAATGATTCGTTGAAAACATGGTTTGAAACTGGAAATGTAACAGACAGAAAAATCACGTTTAAAAAACAAGACAAAAGTATGTTTCCAGGCCTATTACATGCAACCAGTCTTTATGATGAAAAGAAAAATCTACTTGGAAGCAATACAGTGATTTTTGATCTTACAGAAATGACTGATGAGAAAATTGATGAATTTGAAAAGTTTTTTAGAGAAGCAAAAAATAAACTAGATGAAATTAAAAATAACGAATACAAAAAACTGGATGAAAATTCTAAATCAGAATACGATGGATTAAAAAAAATGTTTGATGTGTTATTAACAACTGATCTAAAAGGATTAAAAAAAATTAAATAGAAAACATACTCAAAATAATTCTTAAGATCAATCATACTTTTGGATTGATTTTTGTAGTTCCTTAAATGCAGACTGAATTTCAGTTACAGCTGTACCATCTTCCAAAGTACTAACATCACCAATAGTTTCGTTATTAGCTATTGTTTTTAGTAGTCTTCGCATGATTTTACCACTACGAGTTTTTGGTAATTTTGTTACAAAATAGATTTGTTTTGGAGTAGCTATTGCGCCGATATCATTTCTTATTTTTATCAAGAGTTCTTTTTCTAAAAGTATAGTATCTGTGGTTACGTTTTGCTTTAGAACTACAAACGCAATGATTGTCTCACCTTTGATTTTATCTGGGATTCCACATACAGCCGATTCTGCCACGTCATGATGAGACACAATACAACTTTCAAGTTCTGCAGTTCCTATTCTATGCCCAGATACTTTGAGTACATCATCGGCCCTTCCTAATAACCAAAAATATCCATCTGTATCTTTTAGTGCATAATCACCAGGATAGTAACAATTTTTGTATTTTGACCAGTACACATCAAGGTATTTTTCATCATCACCAAATAGAGTCAAAAGCATTCCAGGCCAAGGATTTTTGATTACCAAGTAACCTTTGGTGTTTGGAGATACGTCCTTTCCAAATTCATCTACCACAGAGACATTTAATCCAGGAATAGGCAGAGTTGCAGAACCGGGTTTTAGTGAAATTGTTTCTAATCCAGGTAAAGCAGATATCATTATACCGCCAGTTTCAGTTTGCCACCAAGTATCAATGATGGGACATTTTTCTTTTCCAATTATTTTGAAATACCATTTCCACACCTCAGGATTGATCGGTTCACCTACACTTCCTAACAATCTAAGAGTGGAAAGATCAAATGAGTTTGGAAGTTCATCACCAAATTTCATAAACATTCGTAATGCCGTTGGAGTCGTGTAAAAAATTGTAACTTGATATTTTTGAATAATTTTCCACATTCGTGATGCGTCAGGAAAATCAGGTGCACCTTCATACATTACCTGAGTTGCACCATGTAACATTGGACCATAAACTACATAACTATGGCCTGTAACCCATCCAATATCAGCAGTACAAAAAAATACATCAGAATCTTTAATGTCAAATGCCCACTTGAATGTAGAATACAAATGTGTTAGATAACCACCAGTTCCATGCAATACACCTTTTGGTTTTCCGGTTGTTCCAGAAGTATACAAAATGTAAAGAGGGTGAGAACTATCTAATTTTTCTGCAATACAAGTATCAGAAATATCATGTATCAATTCATTCCAAAGTATATCTTTTGAAGAAAGAACAATTTTATTTTTTGTTCTCTCTATTACAATTACATTTTGAACAAAATCAAAACCGGTTACGGCTTCATCGATTACTTCTTTGAGTTTAATTACATTGCCTCGTCGATATCCACCATCAGCAGTTATCACAATTTTTGATTTTGAATCATATATTCTATCTTTAATAGCTGTGGCACTAAATCCAGAAAATATTACAGTATGTATTGCTCCAATTCGAGCACATGCAAGAATCGATATAGGTAGTTCTGGAATCATTGGAAGATAGATAGTTATCCTGTCACCTTTCTTAACACCAAGTGATTTTAGTCCATTTGCAAATTTTTGGACCTGAGTCCACATGTCTTTGTAAGTGAGAACTCTAGATTCACCGTTTTCACCTTCCCATAAAATTGCAGGCTTGCTAGATTTGTTTTGTTGGTGAATGTCTAGAGTATTGTATGAGGCGTTAATGGTGCCCCCTACAAACCACCTAGCAAAAGGAGGATTCCAGTCTAGTGTTTTTTCCCAAGTTGAAAACCAAGAGAGGTTTTTTGCTTGTTTTCCCCAAAAGATGATAAAATTAGACTCGGCTTCCATTCTAGTTTTAGTGTCATTATTTCCAAGACCGATGTTAATCTCTGACATTAAAATTGTGTAGAGGGGCAGGTTTGTAAATGTTAAAGAAAAAATAAGTTAAAAAAATTATTGTGCTTCCATTCTGGCAAGCCAGTCGTCTTCGTTGTTAGATGTTGCTGTTTTCACCTGTTTGGGTGGC
>JBOGRE010000236.1:0-9728 GCA_050749345.1 Nitrosarchaeum sp.
ATGAAAGACAACATGAAAGACAACATGAAAGACAACATGAAAGACAACATGAAAGACAACATGAAAGACAACATGAAAGACAACATGAAAGACAACATGAAAGATCACATGGCATCCCCAAGAAAACAGATGAAAATGGGTGTGGATATTCATCAAATTCAATGCAAGTCTGGTTATGAACTTATTTTGAAATCTACTAATTGGTCACCATCTTGTGTCAAATCATCAAGTGTAGCAAGACTAGTAGAAATTGGATGGGCATCAACTCATATGCCATCAGAAGATGAGATGATGGAAAAAGATTCCATGATGAAAGACAAAACGATGAAGTAATAATATTAATTAAAACCGCCGAATTAATCCTCTTTTCATATCCCTTTCATTACAATTTTAGTCTGTAACCAAGGCGAATCGTATCTATACAATGATGTGTTGCAATAATAGTCAGCACATCTAACTCTCTAGATATATCTCACACGTACCACTTGATCTGAAATATAGTTCAGGTTGTTTAGATTTTATACTAAGAGTAGATTTTATACTAACCCACACTATTGGTATAATTTGTGAAAAACAAAACATTTGACTTTCATGGAACAAAAATGACTATCAAAGTACTTACTTCTGAAACCAATGGAGCATACTGTATAATTCACTTTGCACATCCACCCAACGTTGGTCCTGCATTACATATGCATCCTAATGGTGCTGAAAGCTTTCACGTAATTAAAGGAGATTACAAGTTCATAGTTGGAAACAAGAATATCGATACCAAAGTTGGGGATACAGTCATAGTTCCAAAAGGAATTCATCATAAATTCAATGCAGGAAGTGATGGCGGCGAATTTTTAGTTATTAGTCCACCAGATCTAGAAAATTATTTTTATGAAGTGAGTCAAATTCTAACAAAAGGTAGTGTCACATGGGATGTTGAATCAACAATAGCCAAGAAACATGGTCAAATTTTCTTAGAGCATACAAATCATTGGGTACATGATTAGAAAAATTACATTTTCAATTAATCCAACCATGACTGGCACCTTTAGATATCATTGCGAGTATCATCCAGATACCATGAAAGGAACAATCACCGTAAAACCATAAGACAAAAAAATTAATTATTAACTAGTAAAGATCTCTTCTATAATAAAAATAGAAAGCCACCCAACTCATTCAGGAATTAAGTTAAATTCTAGTAATTTTATTATCTATTGTGAACAATACTGAGATGTCTGTTCGAAATAACTCTCAGAATCATATTTCTGTCTGCGATGTAATGAAAGGAAACACATCAGAAATAATCAAGAAATTCGAATCTCAGATTCCATCTCTAATTCAAAACTATTCAAATTTGTATACTGCATATCTTCACGTATTTGACGATCTTTTTGGTACTTGTTATATCCATGAAAAAGAGTTTTTTGACAAATTAAACATAGATCAAAAATTTCTGAAACAACTCAAGGACAATTCTGAATCAATAAAGAATAGTTATCTTGAAAATATTGAAATGACAACAAAATTCCTTGATGACCAACTCAAAATACGGATCTCTGCAATACAATCCTTTGAAGATTTTGCACATGTTGTGATGGATTCATATGCACAAACCCTCTCACAATTTAATCGATCAATACATTTCTGAAATTAATTTCATTGTAAATGTTAGCACTGGTTCTAAAGCTGATACTCAAATCATTCATATTTTTTGTAATAATGTTCGATCTATATTTCTGATTAACTAGCGTACTTACATCCCTTTGTAATACTTCATCTTAATACAAAATTCAAGCCTCAACCATATTCTCACACACCATTGAAAAATTAAACTTAATAGACCGATTTTAGTTGTATATACAATGGGACGTAGAAAAACTCAGAAAATTATACGAACTGGTCCAAAGAATGCAACAACTGGAATGTGTCCTTTATGTAAGACAATTGGTAAAGTTTTCCTTCTTGGTCCACCTGGGCAAGAGAGAGGAAAATGTGAAAAATGTCGCCAGGAATTTGAATTATAGTCAAAAAAACTAGACAACCCATTAAATAATTACCAATAACTTTTTAAGACAATTTTTTGATGATAATTAATTATGGGTTCAGAAGCTGACACAATCTATGAAAGAGTAGCAAAACTCGAAGATGAGGTTGCATTACTTAGAAGCGAAGTTGATATTCTTAAAAGAGCACTAAGAAACAGAATTGCCCGACATGAGATATCAATGATCAAGAATGGATACGATATCAGTTCTATTATTGATTAATTTTTTGTCTTATACTCCTTATTAATTCTAAAATAAAATCTATATCTTCTGCATTTGGATTGATCTCTAAATATTTATTCAAATATTCCATTGCTATATCTGGATTCAATAATCTCTCTTCTAGTATTCCTTTATCTCTTATATCTTCTGGCGAATTAGGTTCTATGGCTAAAACCATATCTGTACATCTTAATGCTTTATCATAAACAAAAGATTGAACATACGAATTTTTTAAATTCCTAGTTAATCTAACAAGAATTTGCTCATGCCCTATATCATCCAGAAACTCTGGTTTAAATTCTAACTCTCCTCCAAAATTCTCATCTAAAATCTCTTGAAGATCATCTACGTCTAACAACATTCCATCATTGAATGGATCTAAAATCATTTCTTCATTATATTTCACCAATATGTGACTTGGGAATCCAATTATCTTAAGTTCTAACCCTATGAATTTTGCAATTTCAACATATAGTATGGAAATTGTTATTGGCAGTCCTGATTTTTTATCAATTACTTGATTTAAAAAATTATTTTTTGGATTATAGTAATCATCATTATCTCCACCGAACCCTAAATTTTGAAAAAAATGTTCATTTAAAATCGAAATCAGATATGTAGGATTTTTTACATCACTAATTGATTCTTTTAATGATCTCCCAATAATTGCAATTTTCTGAATATATTCTTCAATGTCTAGATCGGGATATTCTAGAATCTGAGCAAATTTGAGGCATTTCTCAACTAGATTAAAGTTTGGGTTTTTCACAAATGAAAGCCATTCTGCAACTAGGGGATCAAATTTTTCTTGCAATTGTTATTGTTTTATCCTATTCCAGTATAATTGTGGCTCTTTTATCTCTCTTGTAGTGGGTGGATTTTCCATTAATTGTTTGAATGCATTTCTTCCTAATTTTTCATAGATGTTTTTTGTAAAGTCTCTTCCCATGTTTTTTCGAATCTGATATGATGAGAAATCTGTGCCCATAAAGGAAGAAAGATAATTTTGAAAATCTTTATCCTCTTTTAGTATGTTTTCTATGGCAAATCCTGCCATCCCCTCCATTATTGCAAAAGCTGCATGGTGCTGTTGAATTGGGTTTAGCCATTTTTTGTAAATATCTAGCAATTGTGGAATTGCATTTGAAATTTTAGGATCTATTTCCACATGTGTGAAAGTCATTACATCTGGACCAATCTGTTCTATTAAGAAATGATCTGGATTCAAGAAAAAAAATAGATTTGCTTTTTTTGCAAATGGAAAATCATCTGGAACAGCCTGAAGTTGTAAATATTCTGAAAGATTATTTACTGTTTTATTATCTAATTCTAAAATGATTGTTGCTAACTCTTCGTTAATCAAATTGACTTGTGTTGCTGCATTTTTATTTAATTGTTGTAATTTTTCTTGTGCTGAATGAATTTGTTCTTCCAAAACAGTCATCTTTACTGCTCCTAAATAACCTGAATTAACATTTAAAAATCTTGATTCATACGGTTCTCCTTGTTTGTGCAAAATGATTTGAGGATATCTAGAAAGTACAAATTTGTTTAGATAAATTACAGAATCCAAATAATCTCCATAAGTAGTAGAAATTTTTGAGATGTACTGGATGGCATATGTTGAATATACAAGGTATTTTGCAGTGTTTCTTTTCATTAATTCTGCAATTTTCTTTTGATCTTCATTTGCAACTGCATTAAATAACTCTCTTACGTATTCTTTTGATTTTTCATCTGAAAATACTTTTTCACCTTTTAATTTTTTTAATTCTATCAGATCAGGAAACTCCATCTTCAAATAATCTGAAATTTTAATTCCTAGAAATTCCTCAACTTTTTCCTTTAGTGTTGGGAAAACTTCTTGAGATATTTTTTCTAATTCTTCAAATTTCACCTTAAATGAAAGATCATCTTTTGCCCTGTCTGCTAGTTTGGCAATTTCTTTTTCCTCATTGATTTCAACAGACAGTTGTCCAAATAATGCCTCTGCAAATTCTTCAAATTCTCCCAATTCGCATAAAATCGTCAAAATACTACATTTAACATTATTCTTTAAGATCTAAAAGAAATTATTAGTTCCAAATTAATTAGTTTGATATACAAAAATGCATGAATTCAGTCTAAATTTTCTAAGATGTGTTAGGTGTGGTTCTAAATTAGAACTTGATGTATTTAAAAAAGAAACAGAGATTGAAGAAGGAATTTTAGAATGCAAGAGATGCTCGCTATGTTTTCCGATAATCAAAAAAATTCCAATTATCTGGGATGATTTTTCAAAATATATTTCTGAACGTATGATGTTGGGAGGAAAACTATTCAATTCTGCATCTCATGACAAAATGAAGAAATTTCTTAAACATTCATTATCTAGTTCTAAAAGAAATATTGATGATAGAACAACACTTGAAGAAAGATGGAGTAAAATCTATCATAATAGTCAAAAATCTAAATTTTATTCTATGATTAAAAATGAAATAGATGATATGTCAAAATCAAAACTTGTTTTAGAATACGGTTGTTCTATTGGAATTATGACTAGTTTTCTTGCAAATTCTAATCAAAATGTATTTGGAATTGACAGATCATTTAGTGCAATTAGTATTGCAAAAAAAACACAAAAAGAAAATTTGGATTATTTTGTAGCTGATTTAATGTCTAATATTTTTGGTAAAACAACATTTAATTTGATTTTGGCATTAAATGTTTTAGAATTAGTAGAGCCCAAAGATTTACTAAAACATATTTCTCAACAAATCCTCAAAGGTAATTTTATAATATCTGATCCTTATGATTTTGATAGAGGTAAAAATTCAGTAAAAAAACCTCTTGATGAATTTGCATTAAGAACAAGTTTAGAAGAGTTAGGATTTGCTATTACTGTGAAGACAAAAATGCCTTCATACCTAACTTGGAATCTGAAACTAAATCCACGCTCAACTTTACACTATAAAGTAGATTTGATAATTGCAAAAAAATGAACGTAGTATTGTTAGATAAAATATAGAATCTCTATAAGCAACGTTGACGTAATGTAACTAGCGTAGTAGTGTGAGTTTGCACATCCGTTAGGAAGGACTGAATTAACTACTCAGCTACGTTTGAAAATTTAGATCAAAATTCTTGGCTTATATCCTAGTAACTGCCTAATTGAGTATGTTAAAAAAACTATTTGCAAAATTGCAACGAAATCAAAAAAAGACATCTGATGATGTAAACGCATTCAAAGAATCTGAAAAAAAGCAACTTGAGAAGGTAGAAAAATAAAATGAAGTATACTTGCAAGGATTGTACTTTTCATTGGGAAGGATGGATGGATACCTTTGAAAGGGTACTTATTCATGAAAAGACACATTTGAAAAAAACTGAATGATTGGTATGGCTGGTTTTCTAGGTGACAAACAAACCACTCTCGTACATCATTTGGCCAACATGAAAAAAGAATGTAAGATTGTGGAGATGAAATTAAAAGACAGACAATACTTTACTCCAGATACATTAGAAAATGCAAAAAATCTGAATTTTTCTTCATGTATGTGGTGTATTGGAAATTAGCTTGATGCATTAGATTTTTGAAAAATTGTTTGACACAATACTGTTTTCTTAAAACAATATTTCCACTGTTCTTTTAAACACAATTATGTGTGCCGGGGATGGGTTTCGAACCCACGACCTCCAGATTATGAGTATTGCCTTTTTTGGAAGAACCGGTAGAGTTTACCAATTAACTGGCACTCTAACCAGGCTGAGCTACCCCGGCATAATGTATTTCAGATAATTTGAGAAATTAAATGCTACGTATATCGATTTGAATGATTCTGATCAATTTTAAATGATTTCTTATTCTTTTACTATTTCTGACCATCTAACTTTTTCATTTTGCACCCAAAGGAATTTTTTCTGTAGTGCAGCAGTGTATAGTTTCTCCCATTCTACCCCAACTTCATCAGTCCATGCTTTGAAAATACGTGGATCTATGTAATTTCGCAATGATGTTCCAAGGTTGTAATCTTTGGTTTTTTCAGACAAGTCAATTTGTAACTGTAATTTCTCAATTCTTTCTTTGTGCTTTTCTTTTTGTTTTTTGATTTGCTCATTCAATACTTTAATTTTTTTTGCTTTGTTCTTTTTTTGTGCATCTGTTTTATCTTCTAATGATTCTGCTTTTTTTAATACATCTATAGTTTTTTTCCAGGGGTACTCTTTGTTGATGTTTTTTAATGTCTCTCTTTTGTTTTCAAGTGACTCCTCAAAGGTTTTTGGTATGGTTCTTTTATGATTGCACATTACTGCTGCTTCTAAATTTGCTAATTTTGCATGATACAATTTCTCATTGGGTGTTTTTCCTTTCATATTGTTGTGTTCTTTGAGATAATTTTTTACAACTGTAGTTGCAAGATAAGTTCTGAAAACTTTGGCAGTTAATCCATTTACTATACTAGAGTAATATGCATTTACATGTCTTGATGTGATGTCCTCAAAAATTTCATCTTTTGGTTTTTTGTTTTGGATTAGTATTTTGAGATTTTCTTGGAATTGTTTGTCGTTACCTTCTGCTTTGACTGTTTCTTTCCATCTTACACTGTCTTTTCCCAAAAAATCAAATTCTATTGTATTGTCTGTAATGTTGATATGTTCTTTTCTTAATGTGGTTGCGCCAACTGTATCTGCCTCATCAGGATCTTTTTCATCGCCCACTCTCATTGCAGTTCTATAAATTAAATAACACACAGTTGCAATTCTGCTAATTTTTGGATCCCTATTTTTCATATCTTTTACTATTTTGTCTTTGATTTTCTCAATCTCTTTTGATAGTTTGATTGCTTTTTCATATTTTGCTTTATCTCTATCTTGTTTTAATCCTGCAGTGTCTGCAAGCCAAACATACTTTCTTTTTTCAGTAAGATAATCTGTCCATCCAGCTAACCACATTGAATCATTATCGTGAACAATTTTACCCCAGTTCCCTTCTGGGATTTTTGCCTCTTTACCTAGATTCAATGTTACATCTTTTGCTGTTACACGAGGTTTCCATTTGCCTCTAAGTGGATGATCTCCTCTTCCAATAAAAATCCCTGGAGGCTCTGCCATGTAATTTGCAACATCAACTTCTTTTTCATCCATGATGGCTTTGCCATATTTTTGTACCAGTTTTTCTCGTAATTCTTTTCGTTTAATAGCTAATGCTTTTTTTTCCTCCTTTGTCATCATCTCCCTGAGATCTTTTTCTTTGTCTACTATTTTGTAAGCATGTGAAAAATCAATGTCTTGATATGAAATATTCTTAAATTTTGATGACAGTGTTTTAGCAAAATCATCTGTAAAATTTTTCTGAAAAACTTTGTCTTGAGCATATGCTGTATCTTTCTTTTTTGCCCATTGGTATATCATCTCCTCTTGATTTAGATCAAGGTCTACACTTTCTCCTTTGATCTTTATCTTAATTTCATGTGCTTCGTAAGCAGGAGGAAACAAGATTCCATTATGTTGCAGTGTTTTCCATTTCATTTTTCATCATCAAAATTGCGGACTTTGACAAAAACTCTATTTTATGTGTATATCAATTTAACGTACTTCTGTTTTTCACTTCAAAATAGTTCTTTTTTGAGATAATTTTCAAACTCTGCATCTGTTTTTGCCTTTTTTGCTTCTAAAAACATATGTGCATCATTTCCTACGATGTACCTTGGTCTTGGATTTTCTTCTTTAATTGCATTCACGATTGTAGTGGCCACTTCTGATGGAGGTGTTCCCAACTCTGTCATCATCTTTATCCCCATGATTACCTTTTCAGTAATTTCTTTGTATGGTGAATCTGGTTTTGGCTCTGCAATCTTCATAGATGAGAAAAAGTTTGTTTTGATAACTCCTGGCTCAATAATTATGGTTTTTACTCCAAACTGTCCTAACTCATATCTTAATGATTCAGATAATCCTTCTAATGCAAATTTTGAGCTAATATATGCAGGTGATCCTGGAAAACCAATTCTTCCGGCAACTGAACTTATATTTACAATTATGCCTGAGCCTTGTTTTCTCATAATTGGTGCAACTTTCTGAATAATACTGATTATTCCAAAGAAATTAGTTTCAAACTGTGCTCTGAAATCTTTCATCGATACATCTTCAACACTACCAAACAAAACCCAGCCTGCATTATTTACCAAAACATCAATGCGTTGTTTTTTTGAAATAATTTTTTCAATAGCTGCACTAATTGATTTTTCATCATCGACATCTAATTTAATAATTTCTATATTCAAATTTTCTTTTTTTGCAACTTGTAATATTTTATCTGCTTTTTTGGGATTTCTAACTGTTGCATATGTATAAAATCCGTCTCTTGCAAGTGCCAGTGAAGTTTCATATCCTATTCCTGATGAACTTCCTGTTACAATGGCAACTTTTTCCACATGGTTGATAGAAGTTTGTTATATTTATCCCATTTTGATTTTACACTAGTGGTCTGTCACCTACAGTAGGTTCTACTAGTTTAGTTTCTTCACCATTGTTAATTCTTTGAAGGATTTCTAATGCAGAGTATTTGTGTAAGAATTCATTGTTGTTTCCACATCTATATGAGAATGTACACCGTGGACAACCTGATTCATTTTGACATGGACATTCTTTTACTATGATCATACTTCGCTCTAGTGCACTTTCGAATCTGTCAAATAACACTTTACTTGCTCCATTTCCTCCAATTGCACCATCATAGATGAAAATTAAGCCTGACGTTCCCAGAGATATTCCTCCTAAATCTTGAGATACTCCTCCTGTTATCATGTTACTACCTTCAATTACAACATGTTCTGTGGCATGATATCCACTTGCCTCGGTATAATCTTCATCTTCAGATTTTTTGATTTCATTGATTGGTCTTGGTGCATGAAATACAATTCCCTTTGTGATAAAGTCATATTCTAAAGGAGTGTCAAGTAAAACTTTTTGCCCCTGTGTAATCTCTTGTCCTAGTTCAATGTTGACATAACCATAGACTTTCTTTTGTATGTGTAGTTTACAAAATACAATTTCTATTCCGTATGCTTTTCTTTTCTCAAAAATAGTTTCAATTGTTGGCCAGTCTTCTGTTAATGCTTTAGTGTAATATGGATAGTCTCTGGAAATTCTCTCCAGTCTTGCAAAATTTCTTTGAGGATATCCAAATTCTTTTACTTTGTATCTAGTTCCTGCAAGAAAATAAATTGCATCTTTATGAAGTTCTTCTAAAGCGATTGGAAGAATTCTATCTCCGACTTTCTTTTCATTTAAGAAAATATCTACTGATTTTCCAATTCCTCTTATACTATAATCATTTAACAACGAAGCAATTTTATCAAAATTTGGTATTATTCTGTTATTGTAAAGCAGTAAGGTTCCTTTCTTTAGATGATCTTCTATTACTTCCTCATGTTCTTTTAACTCGTGTTTGGAAATTGGTTTATCACAAGCCATTGCCAATAC